>NZ_LYSO01000165.1:0-10036 GCF_001728935.1 Pseudomonas sp. AP42 | reverse complement strand
TTGGATCGCGGAGTGTCAGGCTGGCTGGCCTGCGATGACGCCAGCCGCCACACCCATGCATTCCCTGCATAAAATCCAGACCTTAAATGCACTTGCCAGCCCCCCCTGCGAACGGCGAAAAAACGCTTCTGTCCTCCGTCCGGTAAACCCCCATGTCTGAACCAAAACCCGTGCGCAACGTGCTCTACATCATGTGCGACCAACTGCGCCGCGACTACCTGTCCTGCTACGGCCATGCCCATCTGCACACGCCGAATATCGACCGCCTGGCCGCCGCCGGTGTGCGTTTCAGCCGTGCCTACACCCAGGGCACGATTTGCGGCCCATCGCGCATGTCGGCCTACACCGGTCGCTATGTCAGCAGCCATCAGGTGGCCTGGAATGCAGTGCCACTGCCGCTCGAAGAGCTGACGATCGGCGACTACCTGCGCCCCCACGGCATCCGCACCGCCCTGGTGGGCAAGACCCACGCCACGCCAAATATTGAGGCCTTGCAGCGCCTGCAGATAGACCCCGACAGTGCCCAGGCCGAGCCGCTCAATGAGGTCGGTTTCGACGCGTACCTGCGTCACGACGGCATCTATCCCGACAGCCCGCTGTTCGAGGATAAGCGCGAATCCGCGCCCTACACCCAATACTTGCGTGATCACGGCTACCACGGCAGCAACCCTTGGCACGAATGGGCCAACGCCGCCGAAGGTGAGAACGGCGAAGTGCTCAGCGGCTGGCATATGCGCAACGCCGGCAAACCCGCACGGGTGGCCGAAGAACATTCGGAGACCGTCTACACCACCGACCGCGCCATCGATTTTATCGAAGAACAAGGTGAACAGCCCTGGTGCCTGCACCTGTCGTATATCAAGCCGCACTGGCCCTACATCGCGCCGGCGCCTTATCACGCGCTGTACGGCGCCGAGCATGTGCAGGCGCCGATTCAACCGGAACACACCAGCGACCATCCGGTGTACCAGGCATTCCGCCAACACCAGGAGAGCGTGAACTTTTCCCGTGACGAGGTGCGCCTCACGGTGGTGCCCACCTACATGGGGCTGATCAAACAGATCGATGATCAACTCGGGCGGCTGTTTGATTTTCTGCAAGGCACTGGCCGCTGGGACGACACGCTGATCGTGTTTACCAGCGACCACGGCGACTTCCTCGGCGATCATTTCCTCGGTGAAAAAGAATTCTTGCTGGAGCCTGCGGTGGGTATTCCGTTGATCGTACGCGACCCGCGTGCAAGCGCCGATATCAGCCGCGGCACCGTGGACGAGCGCCTGGTGGAAACCATCGATGCCCTGCCCACCTTCCTCGACGCCTTGGGCTTGCCCGCCGCCGACCATCGCCTGGAAGGTCGCTCACTGATTCCATTGCTGCAGGGCGCGCAACCCACCTGGCGCCGCTACGCCATTGCCGAATACGACTACGCCTTCCAGGCTCCCGCTCGCGAGCGCCTGGAGCAACCCATCGACCGTTGCCGCATGACCATGGTGCGCAGCGAGCGTTGGAAGTACCTGGCGTATGACGGCTTTCGCCCGCAACTGTTCGACCTGGAAAACGACCCGCAGGAACTGCACGACCTGGGCAGCGATCCTGCCTATGCCGAGGTGCGCGAGACGCACCTGGGTTATCTGTTCGACTGGCTGCGTGGGTTGAAGCGGCGCACAACCATCAGCCACACGGAAGTTGAACTGCGTGGGCAGTGGTTTCGTTATGGTGAGCCAGAGGCAGAGAAAGTGGTGAAAATCGGAGTCTGGTAAACACCACAACCCAAATGTGGGAGCGGGCTTGCTCGCGAATGCAATCGGTCAGTTGATGAATACGTCGACTGACACTGCGCATTCGCGAGCAAGCCCGCTCCCACACTTTTAACCCTCACCCGGCTTAAAGACCTTTAGTGGTTTTGCTTGATTGCCCCTGCACCCCCACCGGCACATCGCCCTTGAGCGTAACCCGGCGCACGATGCGCTCCTGGGTGCCGTAGTCGTCCACCGCGTAATGCTGGGTGGCGCGGTTATCCCAGATCGCCACGTCACCGGTGTTCCAGCGCCACCGCACGGTGTTTTCCAGGCGGGTGACGTGGCCTTGCAGCAGGTTGAACAACTGCGCCGACTCTGCCTGAGAGTAGCCTTTCAGGCGTTTGACGAAGTGCCCCAACAACAGGGTTTTCTCACCGCTGACCGGGTGCACGCGCACCACCGGGTGTTCGGTTTCGTACACCGTGGAGGTGAACACTTTGCGGTACTCCTCAAGCTTCTCCACCGCCACGTCCGGCTTGCGGGCGGCATAGTCGTATTCGTTGCTGTGCACCGCCCAGAGGTGGTCAGCCAATGCTCGCAGCTCCACGCTGAGGTCGTTGTAGGCAGCGGCGGTGTTGGCCCATACGGTGTCGCCGCCGGAAGCAGGCGCCAGCACCGAACGCAGGATCGAGGCCTTTGGGTACGCATCGACGAAGGTCACGTCGGTGTGCCAGGAATTGGCGCGCTGGCCACGGGTGCCATCCAACTCCATCAGGAATCGCGTGCCGTCTCGCACCGGCACCGTTGGGTGGGCGATCGGCTCGCCGAGCAGGTGAGCAAAGGCTTCCTGGCTCTGGTCATCGAGATGGGTTTGTTCGCGAAAGAAAATCACCTTGTACTGCACCAGCGCCTGCTGGATGGCCTCGACGGTGGCGGCATCCAGCTCACCGGACAGTTTGATGCCACGGATTTCGGCGCCGATCCGCCCGGCTACCGGGTGAATATCGAGTGCGTGGGCGATGGGTTGAACGGCTAATGCGGCGTTGCTCATTGTGATGACCCTCATGTGCCTGCGAAACGGTGGGGGGACGCTTCCAGCAACGCTCTATTCATATGCGATTTAGGTCTAGCAAATGAATGAATGCTTCGTTGACGGAATAAGAGCTTGCATTTAAAACCTCAGCTTGCTCGGTCGCAAATGCCTTCGACCTATTTTTAAAATGCCGGGAAAGCATATGGATCTTCGCCAACTGCGCTACTTCATCGCCCTCAACGAACACCGCAGTTTCGTGCGCGCTGCGGACGCCATGGGCATCACCCAACCGGCGTTCAGCCGCAGCATCCAGGGGCTGGAACAGGAGTTCGGTTGCGTGCTCGTAGACCGTGGCCACAAGGACTTGCGCCCCACGCCGGAAGGCCAGGTGGTGTTGCAGCACGCCCTGAGCCTGGTGCATGGCGCAGCGCTGCTGAGCAGTGAAGTGACGCGCATGACCAAGCTCGACGCCGGCGACCTGCGCTTCGGCTGCGGCCCGGCGCCAGCGGTGAAACTGGTGCCGAATGCAGTGGCACGGTTTATCAACGCGCACCCGAAAATCCGCACCACGTTTCAGGTGGATAACTGGGAAACCCTCAGCCGCCGCCTGAGCCGTGAAGAGATCGAATTCTTCATCGCTGACATCCGTCAGTTCGAGGCCGACCCGAATTTCCAGACCCGCGCACTCACCCCCAAACGCGGGGTGTTTTTCTGCCGTCCTGGGCACCCGTTGTTGGCCAAGGACAGCCTGTCCACCAACGACATGTTCGACTACCCGCTGGCGGCGCCGCTCATCTCCCAGGGCATTCGCAAGCTGTTGGCGAACCTGAGTGGGCGCATGGATTTTTCACCGAGTATCCAGACCGAGCACTTCCCGGCGCTGGTGAGCATCGTGCTGCAAACCAATGCCATCGGCGTCGGCACTGAAGAGGCCTTTGCCGAGGACATTGCCAAGGGGGCCTTGGTGCTGCTGCACTGGCGTAACTTGCCGCAGCACATGGAGACAATGAGTGCGCGCTGCGGGATTGTCAGCCGCACCGGGTCGCGGTTGTCGCCGGCGGCGAAGGCGATGATTGAGATGTTGGTGGAGGTGGATAGTCAGCCGGTGAGTGTGGCGGTTTGACGGGCCCCTTCGCGAGCAAGCCCGCTCCCACAGGTTGGAATGCATTCCAAATGTGGGAGCGGGCTTGCTCGCGAAGACGGCAGTACAGGCAACAACAAAATCAGAGCCCCGCCGCCACCAGCCCCGGCGCCACCCAATCACTCACCTGAAACGACTTGCGAATCAACTTCTCCTTGGACGCCAAGTCCACCGCATCCTGCAATTTGCCAAGGAACACCGGGTCCAGCGTGGAGGGGAAAACTTCGCTGAGTTTCTGGTCCTTTAAATCATTGGTGAGGATCACCGGCGGGTAACTGGCCAGCCCGGACACCAGCGCGATGTAGGCCTGTTTGTTGTTGTCATCGGTCAACCACTGCACCGCTTGCTGCTGAGCCTTGAGCAACGTGGCCACGGCGTCTGGGTGTTCATCGACAAATTTGGCGCTGCCCACCAGCACGGCCTGGATGCTGCCGGCATCGCCCAGGTCCTTGGTGGTCAACGGTATCTCTGCCAAGCCTTTGGCCTGCAACGCCGTCAGGGTGGAACCGCCCCAGGTGGCATCAATCTGCTTGGCGGCCAGGGCGGCAGCGGCCGCGTTGAAGTCCAGGTTGATCACCTTCAGGTCCTTCTCGCTCAAGCCCTGGCTGGCCAATGCGCTGTCGAACGACAACTGGCTGGCCGTGCCACGGAACACCGCCACGCGCTTGCCCTTGAGGTCTTGCAAGGTCTTGATGCCGGAGCCCGGCACCACGCCGAGGTAGTGTTTCACTCCCCGTGCGGAGGCGCTGAGCAGCCGCGTATCCAGGCCATTGGAGCGGCCGATGATCGCCGCCAGGTCGCCCAGATAAGCCAGGTCCACCTGGCCGTTGGCGAAGGCCTCGTTGATCACAGGGCCAGCGCCCTTGAAGTAATTCCACTGGATCTTGATGCCTTGGTCGGCAAAGGCTTTTTCGAAGATCTGCTGTTCACGCAACACGTCGGTGATGCCACCGCCACTGTGTTGGCTGCCGGCACTGAGGTCGGGCACGGCGATGCGGATTTCCTTGAGGTCGGCGGCATGCACCAACCCGGCCAGGGCGGTGCCGGCGAACAGGCTGATCAGACGTTTAAAGGGCAGTTTCATAAGCGCAGCTCCTGTTGGGCGACGGTCGCCTGGGGAGCAAAAAGTAGGCACAAGCTGAACAAAACTTTAAATACTATAAATTCACAATTTAATAGCTTTTAGGACTATGCGAGCTAGCACGCAGCCTCCAGAAGGATATGCACAAACAGCATCGAAAATATTCTTCGAATGCATTGGATGCGTAGCGGCCTGAGGCTTTAAATGACTTTTCTTATCTCGCAATCATCTTGATCCCGCTTTTGTAAGATCGAAATCACATAACGCATTCGGAGGTCTTCCATGGCCCGGATTTCACTTCTGAGCCTGCCGCTGGCGGCCCCGTCCAAAGGCGTCGCGCCGCGCTGGCCGCAGCTGGGCCAGCGGTTATTGCCGTGGCTGCTGCCGCTCACGCTGTTTGCCTTATGGTGGCTGGCCAGCCGCAATCATTGGATGAGCGAGCAGATTCTGCCTACCCCCACCCTGGTGTGGAGCAGCGCGGTGGAGTTGGCCGGTGGCGAGTTATGGAGCCATCTGGCGATCAGCTTGCAGCGCTTGTTCTGGGGCCTGCTGGCCGGCATCAGTGCCGGCGCGATACTGGGTGCGTTCCTGGGCTTCAGTGCGCGCGCCGAGCGCTTGGTATTCCCGACCTTCAGCGCCCTGGCGCAAGTGCCGACCCTGGCCTGGATCCCGCTGTTCATGGTGTTTTTCGGCATTGGCGAAACCCTCAAACTGGTAGTGCTGGTCAAGGCCATCGTGGTGCCCGTGACCCTGCATACCCTGGTGGGCGTTCGCGACGCCCAGCCCAACCTGCGCGAAGCCGCGCGGGTGCTGCGCCTGCCTGGCCACTTGCTGATCCGCCGCCTGGTCCTGCCCGCCGCACTGCCGGCGTTCATGGCTGGCGTGCGCCTGGCTCTGGGGGCCGGCTGGACCTCCCTGCTGGCCGTGGAGTTGCTGGCCTCCAGTGAAGGCATCGGCTACCTGATGGTGTGGGCACGCCAGTTGTTCATGCTCGATATCGTCTTCGTGTGCATCGTGGTCATTGGCGTGCTGGGTGTGGTGATGGACCGCGGCATCGGCTGGCTGGATCGCAAGTGGGTGCACTGGCCGCACCCCGCCACCGCGCAGATCCGCCGTGGGCCACGCTATGAAGGCTGGCAACGCCTGCAGCCCTGGTTGTTACCCTTGCTGTTGTTGGCGCTGTGGCAGGCAGCGACGCAACAGGGCTGGGTAGACCCGAACATTCTGGTCAGCCCCTGGACCGTGCTGCAAACCACCCTGGCCGGCGCGCTGGATGGCAGCCTCACCACCGCCCTAGGCAAAAGCCTGGGCCGAGCCGTGGGCGGCTTGCTGCTCGGCGGCAGCCTGGGCTTTGCCTTGGGCTTATGGCTGGGGTTGTCGCGGCGCAGTGAGCGACTGTTCGGCCCAACCTTGTCCGCGCTGCGCCAGATTGCGATTTTTGCCTGGGTGCCGCTGCTGACCGCCTGGTTCGGCCTGGGTGAGTTGGCCAAGTGGGTGTTTATCGCCCTCGCCGCCTTCTTCCCGTTGTTTATCGCCACCCAGCGCAGCGTGCTCAACCTGTCGCCCCAGCTGCGCGAAGCCGCGCAGGTGCTGCGCCTGAACCTCTGGCAACGCCTGCGCCGCTTGGTGCTGCCGGGCGCCGCGTCGGGGATTTTCGCCGGCCTGCGCCTGAGCCTGATCTACGCGTGGATGGGCACCCTCGGCGCCGAATATTTCATGCCCTCCAATGGCGGCATCGGCAGCCTGATGATCGGTGCCCAACAGCTGCTGCGCATGGACCTGATCATGAGCGGCATGCTGCTGGTCGGCCTCACCGGCGCTACCCTCAACCTGCTCGGCCAACGCCTCGAAACCCGCGCCACTCGCTGGAGACACGCATGAACGCACCGATTGTCAGCTTCAACCATGTGGGCAAGTCCTTCGACGTCGATGGCTTCGAACTGGAAGCCATCCGTGAATTCAACCTGGAGGTGGCCGAAGGGGAATTCGTCGCGATTGTCGGCGCCAGCGGTTGCGGCAAGTCCACCCTGCTGCGCCTGCTGGTGGGGCTCGATACGCAGTATCGCGGCGAGATCCGGGTGGATGGCAACGCCGTCAGCGGCATCGGCGGCGAACGCGGCATTGTGTTCCAGGAGCACCGTCTGTTTCCGTGGCTGACCGTGGCGCAAAACATCGGCCTGGGCTTGGTCAACGAGCCGCTGAGCGAGGCCGAGCGCACGCGGCGCATCAACGATTTTATCGAGCTGGTGGGCCTCACCGACTTCACCCGCGCCTACCCGCACCAACTCTCCGGCGGAATGGCGCAACGGGTGGCGATTGCCCGCGGCCTGGTGGCCAGCCCGCGCATCCTGTTGCTGGACGAACCCTTCGGCGCCCTCGACGCGCTGACCCGCCAGCAGATGCAGGATGAGCTGTTGGCAATTCGCGCCCGCGCCAGGATCACCACAGTGCTAGTGACCCATGATGTGGAAGAGGCGATTTTCCTCGCCGACCGTGTGGTGGTGATGGAGCCCAGGCCCGGGCGCATCAAGCAAATAGTCGACATCGCCCTGCCCCATCCACGCCAGCGCGGCAGCTTTGAATTCCACCAGCTGCGCGAAGAACTGCTGCACGAACTGATCAGCGATGACCACTACCAACCGCCCGTACGCGAACAGATTCGCGATTTGCCCCTGGCGTTTATTGCCTGCTGAGGTGAGCTAAATCGCTGTGTGCCTGCTCACGTCGTTCGAAGCGGTTGGCGCGGGCAAAGGTGCCAAAATCATTGAAGCGCACACCCATCTCGGCCATGACCTTATGCGCCACCTTGGTGGTCATCTGGCGGATGTAGAACGGCTCTTTCACCACAAAGTGATGGATGCCATGGGTGCTGCCGAAGTTGAAGCAGAACGCCTGCAACGGCCACAGCCACCAGGGGTTCAGCACTTGGGTTTGCTGGATCACATTGCCCAGCTCCACATCGCCGTAGTAGTGCATGTTGGAGCTGACAAAGTGCAGGCAGAAGGTGCGCAACACATTCGGGCCGATGATCACCACCGCAGCGATATCGATCACCTGCATCACCTGCAAGGTATCGGCTGACCATTGAATGGGCGCGCCCACCAGGTTGGCAATCCCATTGGCGGCATGAAAGCCCAGGAAGACGTACCACGCGCCCCAATGCAGCAAGGCCAGCGGTGCGTACACCAGCAGCACGCGCTTGAGGATGCTGACCCTGTGCGGCCAGGTCTTGGCGCGCAACAGGCGGATCAAGGCCGACATCATGTTGTCCCCCACCATCAACAACCGCGCGATACCCCAGGGTTCGCCGTTGGTGATCGCGCGCTCTTCCATATCGGCCTCGGTGCCCGAAACCTTGTGATGGTTGAGGTGCAGATGCCTACGTATCCACGGGTTGATGGTGCTCGGGCGCGCCAGCCACACCAGGCCCATCATCACATTGTGGGGCACGCGCTGTTTACGAAAGTACATGCTGTGGATCAGGTCGTGTTCCAGCTCGTGGGTGAGCGAGGCGAAGAAAGCATTGAGCAGCAGACACACCCACCAGGCCATATGACCGCTGATATAGAGCGCCGCCGAGCCGAGCATGCCCAGCAGGGCAAAGGCCAGGATGCCCGCGCCCAGCGCATCCTGATGCAACAACCAGGGGTGCCGCTGGCGCAGGCGCACGCCTTCGGCCATCACGACCTCGCGGATGTGCGCTGAACGCTGTTGTGCGTTCAACGACTGGGGGCTTGCAGAAGTACCGTCCATGCTTCCATTCTCTTGTGAAGTGATGCCTGAATCCTGCACCTAACCCTAGCGCAGGACGCTAGCCACGCACGCCAATCTGTTGACCACAAGCGCCAATTGCCATGACCGAACCCACGTCCCTCGCCAGCTGGACCCGCGCCCTGCGCAAGCAGCTCGACGCCCTGGGCCTCGACAGCGCCGCGCTGTGCGCCGAGGCCGGGCTCGACCCGCAGCAGATGGACGACCCCAACGCCCGCTACCGGTTGTCGGCCACCACGCGCTTATGGGCGCTGGCGGTACAGGCCAGTGGCGACCCGGCGATTGGGCTGCGGGTGTCGCGGTTTGTCAGCCCCACCACCTTTCATGCGCTGGGTTACGCATTGGTGGCCAGCGGCAGCTTGCGCGAGGTATTCGAGCGCATCGTGCGCTATCACCAGGTGGTCAGTGATGCCTTGGACTTGGAGCTGAGCCGCCACGGCGACATCTACCGTTTTCGCCTGCTCCAACCCCCAGGTAGCCCCGCGCCTGCGCCGGAAGCGATCGATGCCTTTGCGGCGATCTACGTACGCACCTGCCGCAACCGCCTGGGGCGCGACTATGCGCCATTGGCCGTTTACCTGCGGCGCCCGGAACCCACCGACCCCAAGCCGTGGCACACGGTATTTCGCTCGCCAGTATTCTTTGCCGCCGACGAAGACCGCCTGGAATTCGCCGCCAACGACTTCGACAGCCACCTGGACGACGCCAACCCGGAGCTGGCCGAACACAACGAAACCGTGCTCAAGCGCACCCTCGCCCAACTGCAACCGCTGACCTGGGAACGCAAGGTACGCGCCGCCATCGAGGCGCAATTGCCAGACGGCGAGCCAAGCGCCGAACGCATCGCCCAAGCGCTGCACTTGAGCTTGCGCAGCCTGCAAAGACACCTGGCCGATGAAGGGTGTCGGTTTGACGCCTTGCTGAACGAGTGCAGGCAAAACCTGGCGTTATTGCACCTGCGCGACCCGCACTGCTCATTGGCCGAGATCAGCCACTTGCTGGGGTTTGCCGACACCAGCAGTTTCAATCGTGCGTTCAAGCGCTGGACAGGGATGACGCCGGGGCAGTTTCGCGACGGGTTGCAGTAGCAAGGGCCTCATCGCAGGCAAGCCAGCTCCCACAGGGGAATGGGTTCACATCCTGTGGGAGGTGGCTTGCCTGCGATGAGCATAGATATCTACATAACTTTGTAGGCTGTAGCAGCAGACGGTAACCACGATGCGAAGCGAGCCGCTCTTGATCTGCTTTTGATCTTGATCTCAAGCGCCCCG
>NZ_LYSO01000164.1:0-10154 GCF_001728935.1 Pseudomonas sp. AP42 | reverse complement strand
GTACCCGGTCCAACTGTGTTGCTTGTCAGGCCGTCTTCGCAGGCAAGCCAGCTCCCACATTTGGATGGCGGTGCGTCAGTTAGAACAGCGTCGGCCATCCGGTCGTCACGGGAGCAAGCTCCCTCGCCACAGGTCCAGCGTCGCACCAAAGTTGTGTAGATACCTATGGCTACCGCAGGCAAGCCAGCTCCCACCGTTTGATCTTCACAAGCATCGAGCGATCAGCGTGCGCCAGGGTCTGCCACCAACCGCCCCGCATCCTTGGTCAACGCCTGCACAAACTCCTGCTGCAACTCCGGGTCATTGCGCGTCAGTTCGATCAGGCTTTGTTCCAGCTCGCTGGCTTCTTCTTCCAGGCCCAACTCCGACAGGCGTTTGACCCGGTGCACCCACTGGTTCACCTCGTCATCTTCCAGATCGTCGTAGATCAGGGCATGGGCTTCGAGCAACTTGCTGCGCAGCGTGTTGCTGACCGCCAGGGTCGAGTCGGTATGCACGTCGTCCTGGCCATCTTGCACACTGATCTTCAAGGTGGTGACGCGGTTCAGGTCCTGCTCGGCAAACGGGCTGTCCAACAGGTTCAGGCGCAGTATGCCGTTGCGGTCGGTGGTCAGTTCGTGGGTCTGCTTGCCGGCGGTGACTTGTACCGGGCGTTCGCTCCAGGGCAGGCTCGAATACTCCAGGCGCTTGTCACGCTGGACTTCATCGATAGCCGCCAGGTTCTGTTGCGCACGGCCGTGGGATTGCACGTTCATGAACGGGTTGATGCCGTCCACGCCATAGCTCAACCAGTCATGGGTCACACTCGTGGGCAGGTTGCCGAGGGCGAAGATATTCACCACGTTGGCACCCACGCCCGCCACCAGCGCCACGGCACCCAAGGGCATCTCATAGAGTTTGCGCCAGGGCTGGTAGGGCGTGTAGCGGTCGTAACGACGGGTGACTTCGAATTCGGTGACCTCGAAGGTCTTCTGCTCATGAATGCGAACCCGGCGTTGCGGCAGCTCCAGCACTTTAGGCTCGCCTACGTCGATCTGCAGGCTGTGGTCGAGCAACTTACGCTCGACCCGCTCCTCGTGCTCACTGCGTTGCGACATCTGATTGGCGCAGCCGCTGACCAGCAGGGCGCCGCACAAGGCGGCGCCCCCCAGGGCTCTGGTGTTTCGCTTGAACATGACTTCTCTTGATCTGGTTTTCAGCGACGAATACGCGCCTGAAGGAAAGACAGCACGTCAGCCACCGGCAACGGTTGGGCTTCGGCTTCGGTCCGGCTCTTGTATTCCAGATTGCCATCAGCCAGGCCGCGGTCGCTGACCACGATCCGGTGCGGGATGCCAATCAGTTCCATGTCGGCGAACTTGATGCCCGGGCTGGTTTTCTTGTCCCGATCATCGAGCAGCACTTCAAAACCGGCAGCGGTGAGTTCCGCGTACAGTTTGTCGGTGGCTTCGCGTACTTGCTCGGTTTCATAGCGCAACGGCACCAGGGCCACCTGGAACGGCGCCAGGGCGTCACTCCAGATAATGCCTTTCTCGTCGTTGTTCTGCTCGATGGCAGCGGCAACCACGCGGGACACGCCGATGCCGTAGCAGCCCATGTCCAGGGTGATCGGCTTGCCGTTCTCGCCCAGTACTTCGCACTTCATCGCCTTGCTGTACTTGTTGCCCAGCTGGAAGATGTGCCCGACTTCGATGCCGCGCTTGATCTCCAGGGTGCCCTTGCCATCCGGGCTCGGGTCGCCGGCCACGACGTTGCGCAGGTCGGCCACGGTTGGAACCGGCAGGTCACGCTCCCAGTTCACGCCGAAGTAGTGCTTGTCGTCGATGTTGGCGCCTATACCGAAGTCGCTCATCAGCTCCACCGAGCGGTCGATGATGATCGGCAGCGGCAGGTTCAGCGGGCCCAGGGAGCCCGCACCGGCGCCAATGGCGTCGCGCAGTTCGGCATCGGTGGCCATGACCAGCGGGCTGGCTACGCCAGGCTGGTTGGCGGCCTTGATTTCGTTGAGCTCGTGGTCGCCACGGATCACCAGGGCGATCAGCTTGCCTTCTTCTTCGGCGCGCACGATCAGGGTCTTGATGGTCTTTTCAATCGGCAGATTGAATTTCTCCACCAGGGCCGCGATGGTCTTGGTGTCTGGCGTGTCGACCAGGCGCAGCTCCTCGGTGGGAGCAGGGCGCGAGGTTTCACGTGGTATGGCTTCGGCCTTCTCGATGTTCGCCGCGTAGTCGGAACCGTTGCTGAACACGATATCGTCTTCGCCGGACTCGGCCAGCACGTGGAATTCGTGAGAGCCGGCACCGCCGATGGAGCCGTTATCCGCTTCAACCGGACGGAACTTCAGGCCCAGGCGCGTGAACACGTTGCAGTAGGCCTGGTGCATGCGATCGTAGGTCGCTTGCAGGGAAGCCTGGTCGGCGTGGAACGAATACGCGTCCTTCATGATGAATTCGCGGCCACGCATCAAGCCGAAGCGTGGGCGGATTTCATCACGGAACTTGGTCTGGATCTGATACAGGTTCAGCGGCAACTGCTTATAGCTGCTCAGCTCGTTGCGCATCAGGTCGGTGATGACTTCTTCGTGGGTCGGGCCGGCGCAGAAGTCGCGGCCATGACGGTCTTTAAAACGCAGCAACTCAGGGCCGTACTCTTCCCAGCGCCCGGATTCCTGCCACAACTCCGCCGGTTGGGTGCTCGGCATCAACACTTCCAGAGAGCCGGCAGCGTTCATTTCTTCACGAACGATGGCTTCGACCTTGCGCATCACCTTCAAGCCCATGGGCAACCAGGTGTACAGGCCCGAGGCCAGTTTGCGGATCATACCGGCGCGCAGCATCAGCTGATGGCTGATCACAACCGCGTCGGAAGGCGTTTCTTTCTGTGTGGCGAGCAAATATTGACTGGTACGCATGGTAGGCCGTTGTCGGTTGCTTGGACTTGAAATGACTTGGGATTGTACGGGCGCTTGTCGCCGGAGTACAGGCGTGACGTTGCGGGGGATCTGACTGTGGGGGGCTGGCCCTAATGCCTGTAGGAGCGAGCTCGCTCGCGAAAAATTCACAGGCGCCGCGTTCATACAGGAAGCCCGCTTTATCGTTGACGTTTTTCGCGAGCAAGCTCGCTCCTACAAGGGGTCTGTTTCTTCAGGGGGATTCAGCCGGGCGCGGCGGTTCTCCTGGAACCAATGCAGCGCAATCAGGAACAGCGTCGGCACGCCCATCAGGCAGGTGATCATAAAGAAGTTGTGATACCCGAACTTCTCCACCATCACCCCCGAATACCCACCGATCAAACGTGGCAGCAACAGCATGATCGAGCTGAGCAACGCATATTGGGTGGCGGAGAACTTGAGGTTGGTGAGGCTCGACAGGTAAGCCACGAACGCTGAAGTGGCCATGCCCGAGCTGAAGTTGTCCAGGGAGATGGTGACGATCAACATCTGCAGGTCAGGGCCCATGTCGGCGAGCATCACGAACAGCAGGTTGGTGCCGGCCGAGGCCACGCCGCCGATGAGCAGGATCGGCAATATCCCGAACCGCACGATCAACAGCCCGCCCATGCCGGCACCGAGCAGGGTCATGATCAGGCCGAAGATCTTGCTCACCCCGGCGATCTGGTCCTTGGTGAAACCCTGGTCGATATAAAACACATTGGCCATGACGCCCATCACGGTGTCGGACATGCGATAGGTCGCAATCAGCCCGAGCAGTAGCAGCGCCTGCCAGCGGTAGCGCAGGATAAAGTCGTTGACCGGCGTCAGCACCGGCGCCAGGCCCCGGCGGCCCATGGCCGAAAGGCACAGCGCAGTGAGGGTGATATAGAGGATGGCACGCAGGAAGGCGCGGTCTTCCATCAGCAGCTCCCACAGGCTCACGCCCTGGAACAGTACGCTGGCAAAGTCGGTGTTATACAGCTGGGTAAACATCGCCGGCACCGAGACCAACAGCACGATCAGTACAAACACCGACACCAACTGGTGCGCGAAGCTGTAGCGCCCGGCCTGCAGTTGGGTGCGCAGTGGCACATCGGGCTCACGCATAAACAATGTGGTGAGCAGCGCCGGCACCATCAACACGCCGAACAGCACATAGGTGCCGGTCCAGGCCGAGTGTTTATAGTTGAAGCCGGTGGAGCCGAAGCCTTCGGCAAAGAACAGCGCACCGGCCGTGGCCAGCAGGGCGGCGATGCGATAACCAGACATGTAGCTTGCCGCCAGGGCGGCCTGACGGCTGTCGTCGGCGATTTCCAGGCGGTAGGCATCCACAGCGATGTCTTGGGTGGCCGACGCGAAGGCGACGACCACCGCAATGGCGATCAACCAGGACAGGTGTTTTTGCGGGTCGCAAAAACCCATGCCGATCAATCCGAGGATCACCAGCGATTGGGCCAGCACCAGCCACGAGCGACGGCGCCCCAGTTTCCCCAGCAACGGCAGGCGCCATTGGTCGAGCAGCGGCGACCAGACCCATTTGAAGGCGTAGGCCAGACCGATCAGGCTCGCATAGCCAATGGTCTCGCGGGCCACACCGGCTTCACGCAGCCACACTGAAAGCGTCGAAAACACCAACATGTAAGGCATGCCGGCGGCGAAACCGAGCAACAACAGCACTAACGTCGAAGGGCTGGCATAGGCGGCGAGCGCGGCGCGCCAGGTTTTACGGGGCATGGGCTGGAGTCTGCCTCAGATTTGCGGAAACAAAGCGCGCACTCTAACCGCTGTGCTCTACCGGACGCCAGCCATGACGCTGAATATCAACACGATTGTTCAGGATAGTGACGCCTTCGCTACGTAAACGCGCACGTTGTTCGTCACCCGAGGCACTGCCCACCGGCAGACTTATCCGACCACCGGCACCCAGCACCCGATGCCAGGGCAATCGCGTGTCCTGCGGCAACTGACTCAGGGTGCGCCCGACCCAACGGGCAGCACGCCCCAAACCTGCCAGGTGTGCCAGCTCGCCGTAACTGACCACGCAGCCTTCGGGCACCTGCGACAGCGTCAGGTACAGGGCAGTGCGGCGTATCTCGGCGGGGCTTTGTGGCGTATCGGCAGGTGGAATCACTGTGGGCATATCCGTTGAGATCGTCGTTGTTTTGTCAGAAACGTCTGTAAACATGACGATGAGTATTGAACTCAATATAAATCCTTGAGTCAGTTCTAGCCATGTAACACTATAACGCCCCTTTTTTCGCCTACCCTGAGCCCCGTACTTGCTTATGTTGTCCAGAACCCTGTTGTGCCTTGCTGTTTTCAGTGCTTCCACGCCCTTGCTCGCCGATACCGTCTGGTTGAAAAACGGTGACCGGCTCACCGGCAAGATCAAAGTCTTCGACGGTGGCAAGTTGCTGATCCAAACCTCCTACGCAGGCTCCATCCCGGTGGACTGGAAGCAGGTCAAAACCCTGGAAAGCGACCAGGAACTGCTGGTCAAGCAGGACGCCTACACCGGTGAAAAGGCCAAATCCTTGCAGGCAGCCGATGATGGCAAGGTGGTGCTGGCTAATGGCGAGGCGCCCAAGACGGTGGAACTGGCAAGTATCCAACAGATCATGAAGCCCAAGCCTGTGATCGAAGACCTGGTGTGGAAGGGCAACGTCGACCTGGCGCTGGACTACAAGCGCGCGGACAAAGACACCAACGACTACGACATCGACTTCAAGACCTCGGCCCGTCACGGCCAGTGGCGCCATACGGGCAAGGGCGAGTACAACCGCGAGTTCCAGGACGACGTCACCACCACCGACAACTGGGCCCTGGAATACGACCTGGACCGCTTTATCACCGAGCACTGGTTCTGGCAGGGGCGCCTGACCTACAAGCGCGACAAGGTCGAAGACCTGGCGCGCCAGCGCACCGTCGGTACCGGCCCGGGCTACCAGTTCTGGGACGATGAGTTGGGCGCGTTCTCCCTCGGCTCGCTGGTCAACCGCACCGATTACGAATATGCCGACGGCGGCAAGGACAACTTCTACTCCCTGGCCATGAAGTGGAACTACAACCGCTACCTGGTAGGCAAGACCGTGGAGTTCTTCACCAATGGCGAACTGGGCAAGCCCCTGGACGGCCCGGCCGATTACTCTCTGGATGCCGAGATGGGCCTGCGCTACAAAGTCACCGAATGGGCATCGCTCAACCTCAAGGCCGAGCGTGACGTCATCAGCGGCGACTCCGACAGCAGCTTGAGCAAGACCCGCTACACCGCAGGCTTCGGCGTGGCCTGGTAAGCCGGCGTCGGCCCCTCTGGCAACCTGCGCAGATATTGATTACCTTGTGTTGAGATCCATTCCCATATGCCATGGGGCGCGGAATATCCGAGGAATCCTATATTGAGCACGCAGGTTGCCAAGAACGCCCGAGAGCTGTTGCTCAAGGAATACCGTGGGGCGCTCGCCACACAGTCCAAAGCCATGCCCGGTTTTCCCTTCGGCTCGGTGGTGCCCTACTGCCTGGACGAGCAGGGCCGCCCGCTGATCCTGATCAGCCGCATTGCCCAGCACACCCATAACCTGCAAAAAGACCCCAAGTGTTCGCTGCTGGTGGGTGAGCGCGAGGCCGATGATGTGCAAGCCGTCGGGCGCCTGACCTACCTGGCCGAAGCCGAGAAGCTGGAAGACGCCGCCGCCATCGAAGCAGCTGCCGAGCGCTACTACCGCTACTTCCCTGATTCGGCCAACTACCACAAGGCCCATGATTTCGATTTCTGGGTGCTCAAGCCGGTGCGCCACCGTTATATCGGTGGGTTTGGCGCGATCCATTGGGTCGACCAGTTGACCTTGGCCAACCCGTTTGCGGGCAAGGCCGAGCGCAGCATGATCGAGCACATGAACAGCGATCACACCAAAGCCATTGCCCATTACGTCGAGCTGGGCGGTTTGCCAGCCACCGAGTCTGCGCAGTTGGTCGGTATCGACAGCGAAGGCATGCACCTGCGCATTGGCCAATCGTTGCATTGGCTAGGGTTTGCCGAGCCCTGCAATACGCCGACACAAGTACGCGAAGCCCTGGTTTCATTGGCGCACGCCGAGGTCTGGCCGAAAAAAACCGTGGCTACTGCTTGAATTCACGCAATGGCGACGTCATCTAAGGTGAACTGGCAAGGCATTCTTGCGTTGAGGAACCATTTGATGCGCCCTTTTTTATTGCTCTTTCTGCTGTTTCCGGTGTTGGAGCTGTTCGTATTCGTTAAAGTCAGCGGTGCGATCGGTTTCTTCCCGGCGCTGCTGCTGATCATCGCTGGCTCCATGCTTGGCGTGCTGGTGCTGCGTGTCGCCGGCCTGGCGACTGCGCTGCGTGCCCGTGAAAGCCTGAACCGCGGCGAACTGCCGGCCCAGACCATGCTTGAGGGCCTGATGATGGCCCTGGCCGGTGGCTTGCTGATCCTGCCGGGCTTTATCAGCGACGTGCTTGGCCTGGTGCTGTTGCTGCCATTCACCCGCAAGCTGCTGGCCGGCAAAATGCGCCAGCGTGCTGAAGAGGCCGCGATGCGCCAGCGTGCGTTCGCCGACGACCTGCAACCCCGTGGCGGTCCGGCTCCGCGCCAACCCCTGGGGCGTGAAGGTGATGTGATCGAAGGCGAATTCGAACACCGCGACAACAAATAACCGCTTCACCGGCACGGCACCTTCGGGTGCCGTGTTGCATTTACCCTTGAGCCGACACAAAAAATTTCATCCCCGGCCCCTTGTAATAAGCCTGGGCGCCCTTATGTAACGGTCACCGCAAGGTTTCTGGTGGTGACATCAGACAGACTTCCGCGTCTCGCCCAGCGAGCCGCGACCGGCACCGCCGGAATTTAACCCGCCGGAATTGATACCGGCCGATGAAAAACACAATTAGGAGAGATCGACAATGAAGCTTCGTCCTCTGCACGACCGCGTCGTAATCCGTCGCAGCGAAGAAGAAAAGAAAACCGCTGGCGGGATCGTTCTGCCAGGTTCGGCTGCTGAAAAAGCCAACCACGGTGTGATCGTCGCTGCTGGTCCAGGCAAAACCCTGGAGAACGGTGATGTACGCGCACTGGCCGTGAAAGTGGGTGACAAGGTTGTTTTCGGCCCTTACTCCGGCGGCAACACTGTGAAAGTAGACGGCGAAGACCTGCTGGTAATGGCTGAGAACGAAATTCTCGCCGTTCTGGAAGACTGATTTCCTCGCTCATTTTCCCGTTACTACAAAGTATTTAAGGAATATCGATCATGGCTGCTAAAGAAGTTCTGTTTGGCGATTCCGCCCGTAAAAAAATGCTCAAAGGCGTTAACGTCCTGGCTGACGCGGTAAAAGCGACCCTGGGCCCGAAAGGCCGTAACGTGATCATCGAGAAGAGCTTCGGCGCTCCGACCATCACCAAGGACGGCGTTTCCGTCGCCAAAGAAATCGAACTGAAAGACCGTTTCGAGAACATGGGCGCGCAGCTGGTCAAAGACGTTGCCTCCCGTGCCAACGATGACGCAGGCGACGGCACCACCACTGCTACCGTACTGGCTCAGGCGATCGTCAACGAGGGCTACAAGGCCGTTGCTGCCGGCATGAACCCTATGGACCTCAAGCGTGGCATCGACAAGGCGACCATCGCCATCGTTGCCGAGCTGAAAAACCTGTCCAAGCCGTGCGCCGACACCAAGGCCATCGCTCAGGTAGGCACCATCTCCGCCAACTCCGACAGCTCCATCGGCGACATCATTGCCGAAGCCATGGAAAAAGTCGGTAAAGAAGGCGTGATCACCGTTGAAGAAGGCTCGGGCCTGGAAAACGAACTGTCGGTTGTAGAAGGCATGCAGTTCGACCGTGGCTACCTGTCTCCTTACTTCGTCAACAAGCCAGAGACCATGGTTGCCGAACTGGACAACCCGCTGATCCTGCTGGTCGACAAGAAGATCTCCAACATCCGCGAAATGCTGCCAGTACTGGAAGCCGTTGCCAAAGCCGGCCGCCCATTGCTGATCGTTTCCGAAGACGTTGAAGGCGAAGCCCTGGCGACTCTGGTTGTGAACAACATGCGTGGCATCGTCAAGGTTGCAGCCGTCAAGGCTCCAGGCTTCGGCGACCGTCGCAAGGCCATGCTGCAGGACATCGCCGTATTGACCGGTGGTACCGTTATCTCCGAAGAGATCGGCCTGAGCCTGGAAAGCGCCACCCTGGAAAACCTGGGTAGCGCCAAGCGCGTGACCATCTCCAAGGAAAACACCATCATCGTTGACGGTGCTGGCGTTGAAGGCGACATCGAGTCCCGTATCGCGCAGATCCGTGCACAGGTTGCCGAAACTTCCTCGGATTACGACCGTGAAAAACTGCAAGAGCGCCTGGCCAAGCTGTCCGGCGGCGTTGCAGTGATCAAGGTTGGCGCTGGCTCCGAAGTTGAAATGAAAGAGAAGAAGGCCCGCGTTGAAGACGCCCTGCACGCAACCCGTGCAGCCGTTGAAGAAGGCGTGGTACCTGGCGGTGGCGTTGCGCTGATCCGTGCTCTGGAAGCGCTGACTAACCTGACCGGCGAAAACGCCGACCAGAACGTCGGTATCGCTGTGCTGCGTCGTGCTGTTGAAGCACCGCTGCGCCAGATCGCTGCCAACTCCGGCGACGAGCCAAGCGTTGTGGTCAATGAAGTCAAGAACGGCAAAGGTAACTACGGTTACAACGCTGCGACTGGCGTCTACGGCGACATGATCGAAATGGGCATTCTGGACCCTACCAAGGTGACTCGTTCCGCGCTGCAGGCAGCAGCCTCCATCGGTGGCCTGATCCTGACCACTGAAGCTGCAATCGCTGACGAGCCGAAGGCCGAAGGCGCAGCTGGCGGCGGTATGCCAGACATGGGCGGCATGGGTGGCATGGGCGGCATGATGTAAGCCAGCCTTACCCGGCGCTATAAAAAGCCCCGCCTGCAGTGATGCAGGCGGGGCTTTTTTATGCACGGTTGCATGCTGGACCTGTGGCGAGAGAGCTTGCTCCCGTGACTGGCGCAGATCTCCCAGACACCCCCGCGATCCAACTGTGGGAGCTGGCTTGCCTGCGATGACGCCCTGCCAGCCGACGGCAATCTCCCTGACACCCCGCGATCCCAATGTGGGAGCGGGCTTGCTCGCGAAGGCGGCCTGACAGTCAACACAGTTGGACCGGGTACATATCCGTTATTTAGGTAACGGCCACTTAGGGTTCCGCC
>NZ_LYSO01000163.1:0-10565 GCF_001728935.1 Pseudomonas sp. AP42 | reverse complement strand
AGTTACCGTTGCGGTGGGGGCGTGTCAGTGAATGTATTTTGACTGGCCCACGGTCATCGGTAGTACGCCCCCTCCCACATTTTTTAGCGTCCTGCGCGCTCAGATTAAAAATCATTTTTATGAATAATTATTTTTAAAAATAATGAAAGTAGAGAATATTAGCTTATGCCCAAATAGCATTATATTTTTAAAATCCATTCCGTTATGTTTGATCCCAACAGCCTACCCCTGACCTCGGATGGTACCCAGCGTGATTCAGATTCTGCGCGCCTGACCGGGTAATCCTCCCGCCGCCGCAGAGTCGTTGGACGGGAGCTCAACGCATGTTGCCACTTCAAACCCCTCGCTTGCCCCACACCTAGCCCACGCCGTATCGCCCCTTTGAACATCGGCTCCGCCGCGCCTGGCGCGTGCCTGCTCGACTTTGCGATTTGGAAAAAGCTGGGAATGGATATGAAGCACATTCTGCAACCTACTGCTGCCCTGACCCTGTCGCTGTTCGCCGCAGCTTCGCAGGCCCAGGAAGACAGCACTTTGTCTACGGTCGTTGTGACCGGCAACCGTGGCGCCGAGCAGCGTACGGTCACCAGCAGCCCGGTGCCGATTGACGTGGTCAGCGCCCGGCAATTGCAAAACACCGGCAAGCCCGGGTTGATGGAGGCGTTGAGCGCGGTGATCCCGTCGCTGACCCTGCCGGAAAAAACCGGTTGGGACGCCAGCGGCATTGCCCGGGCACCGAACCTGCGGGGTTTGAGCGCCGCCGAAGTGTTGGTGCTGGTCAACGGCAAGCGCCGCCACACCAGTGCCACCTTGAATATCAACGGCATTAACACCGGCGCGGCGCCGGCTGATCTGGACCTGATCCCCATCAGCGCCATCGACCATGTCGAAGTGCTGCGCGATGGTGCGGCTGCCCAATACGGGTCTGACGCCATCGCAGGGGTGATCAACGTGATCCTCAAGGCCGACACCCGCGGTACCTCGGTGACCCACGCCGGCCTTGGCTACGACGGCAAGAAACAGACCGTGCAGCAAAGCCTCAACAAGGGCTTCGAAATCGGCAACGGCGGCATCGTGCAACTGGCCCTGGATGCGCGCAGCCAGAACGATGACAACAAGGCCAGCGCCAACGGCTACACCTATGAGCAAGCCTATGGCCTGGCGGGCAAGTCCACCTATGGCGGCTACGGTACGCCCAAGACCAACCTGCTGACCCTGGGCTACAACGCCGAGTTGCCGATCGACGACAGCCTCAGCCTCTATTCCTTCACCACCTACTCGCGACGCAAGGCCGAGCAGGGGCAGAACTTCCGCCTGCCGACCATCACCAACACCATCACTAGCGGGCCCAACGGTTACCCGGCCGGGTACACCCCCACCTGGTACATCGACGAGGACGACTTCCAGGCGGCGTTCGGTGGCAAGGGCATTGTGGGCGAGTGGGACTGGGACTTGTCTACCACCTATGGGCGCAACGAAGCGGAGCAGGGCACCACCCATAACCAGAACCCTTCCCTGGGCCAAGCCACGCCGAACAGCTTCACCTCCGGCACCTGGATTTCCACCGAGCTGACCACCAACTTGGACTTCAAGCGTGGCTTCGACATCGGACTGCAAAAGCCTATGGACTTGTCCTACGGCTTCGAGCATCGGCGCGACACCTACGAGGTGCAAGCCGGCGATTACGCGTCTTATGCCAATGGCGGTTACTGCGTGGCGCCGGGTAACTGCGCATCGTCCGGGGCGCAGGTCACCAATGGTATTTCACCGGACGAAGAAAGCAGCGCCTCGCGCAACAGCCTGGCCGGTTATGTGGATGTGGGTTTCAACCCCTTGCCTAACTGGTACGTCGGCACAGCGGTGCGTTATGAGCATTACAACGAGGGCGTGGGCGCCACCCGCAGCGGCAAGCTGACCACCCGCTACGACTTCACCCCGCAGTTCGCAGTGCGCGCCACGGTGAGCAATGGCTTTCGTGCGCCGTCCCTGGCCAACAGCCTGTTCAGTGCGCGCTCCACCACCTATGGCGTCGTCGATGGGGTGTATCAGTCGATCAACTATGGCGTGTTGCCGGTGGGTTCGGCGGCGGCCCAGGCACTAGGCGCGCAGGAGCTCAAGCCCGAGCGCTCTACCAACTTCAGTTTGGGCTTTACGCTCACGCCCACCGACCGCCTGAGTTTCACCGCCGATGCCTACGTGATCAACCTGCGTGACCGCATTACCCTTACCGGCACCTTGCTGGGCCCGGAAGTCACCCAGGTGCTGCAGAACAACGGCATCAACTCCACCTCCGGCGGCCAGTACTTTATCAACGGTGCCGACACTCGCACCAAAGGCCTGGACTTGGTCAGCAGCTACAACCAGGACCTGGGCGCGTTCGGCGCGCTGAAGTGGACCGCCGCGTTCAACTGGAACCAGACCAAAATCCTCAACTACAGGGCATCTACCGACATCCTCGGCACCTCCTACGACCTGATGGACCGCCAGGCGCGCAACCTGATCACCGGCGTGCAACCCAACACCAAGCTGATCCTGGGCGGTGACTGGAGTATCGAACGCTTCAACCTCAACCTGGCCCTGACCCGCTACGGCTCGTACAAGGAAGTGAACTCATCGGCCAATCGTGACCTGGACCGGGTCTACAACGCCCGCTGGATCACCGACCTCGACCTGGGCTACAGCCTCACCAAAGACCTGAACATCGCCATCGGCGCCAAGAACCTGTTCGACCTCTATCCCAAGAAACAAGGGGTGCCGAGCAGCACCATGGTTGCCAGCTACGGCACCTATTCGCCCTACGGTTTTACCGGCGGGTATTACTACACCCGGCTGACTTACGCCTTCTGAGGCCTGCGAGGAAAAGAACATGCCCATTGTCGCCAAACCCTATGACCTGCTGAATGAAGTCAGCGCCCAACCGCTGCACCAGCGCCGTGCCGCCACGCCGATCAAGGCGTTGCGCGTGGTGCCGGCCCGGCACCCCTGGCGCTGGGCCGGGTCGATTTTCGCCGCGCTGGTATTACTCGCCATCGTGCACTCTCTGGCCACCAACCCGCGCTGGGAATGGGGGGTGTTCGGCCAGTGGTTTTTTTCGCCCTCGGTGCTGCGCGGGCTGGGCCAGACGTTGCTGCTGAC
Source organism: Pseudomonas sp. AP42 (assembly GCF_001728935.1). Lineage (NCBI taxonomy): Bacteria > Pseudomonadati > Pseudomonadota > Gammaproteobacteria > Pseudomonadales > Pseudomonadaceae > Pseudomonas > Pseudomonas sp. AP42. Next base: position 7,430 of record NZ_LYSO01000163.1, on the reverse strand, counting down.
GCTGCTGAGCACAGTGTTCAGCATCCTGCTGGGCACCGCGCTGGCCCTGGCGCGGCTGTCGGGTTCGCCGTTGCTGGCGGCGTTGGCCTGGGGCTATATCTGGTTCTTCCGCTCGATGCCGGCCCTGCTGGTGCTGATCATCCTCTACAACTTTGCCTACCTGTACGACCACATCGTGCTAGGCGTGCCGTTCACCGACCTGGTGTTCGCCGAGTGGTCGACGGTGGATGTGCTCAGCCAATTTACCGTGGCCGTCCTGGGCTTGAGCCTCATGCAGGCGGCCTACGCGGCGGAGATCATTCGCGGTGGGCTGATTGGCGTGGATGCCGGCCAGCATGAAGCGGCGGCGGCCTTGGGGTTGCCGGCCTCTCGACGCATCTTCCGGATCATTTTGCCCCAGGCGCTGCGCTCGATCTTGCCGTCGGGGTTCAATGAAATCATCGGCCTGGTCAAGGGCACCTCGATTGTCTACGTGCTGGCCTTGCCCGAGCTGTTCTACACCGTGCAGGTCATCTACAACCGCACCCAGGCGGTGATCCCGTTGCTGATCGTCGCCACGGTCTGGTACCTGATCATCACCACCGCGCTCACCAGCGCCCAGTACTACGTCGAGCGCCACTTCGCCCGGGGCACCGCGCGGGTGCTGCCACCCACGCCGCTGCAGCGCGTGCGCCGCTGGTTCAAGGAGAAGGCCCATGCCTGAAGCACGCGCCGGGCGCATTCAGATCCAGGGCGTGGGCAAGCGCTTTGGCAACCAGCAGGTACTCGATCATATCGACCTGAGCATCGACCCTGGCAAGGTCACGGTGATCCTCGGGCCGTCCGGCTCGGGCAAGTCCACCTTGCTGCGCACCATCAACCACTTGGAGAAGATCGACAGCGGGCATATCACCATCGACGGTGAATACGTCGGCTATCGGCGCAAAGGCGACCTGCTGTTTGAACTCACCGAACGCGAGATCCTCAAGCGCCGTATCGACGTGGGCTTTGTGTTCCAGAACTTCAACCTGTTTCCCCACCTCACTGCCTGGGAAAACATCGCCGAAGCGCCCCTGGCGCACAAGCGCTGGAGCCGGGTGCAGGCCCGTGACAAGGCCGATGAACTGCTCGCCAAGGTCGGCCTGGCGGACAAGGCCGACGCTTACCCGCGCCAGCTTTCCGGCGGCCAACAGCAACGCGTCGCCATCGCCCGGGCCTTGGCGCTCGACCCCAAAGTGCTGCTGTTCGACGAGCCCACCTCGGCCCTCGACCCGGAACTGGTGGGCGAGGTGCTGGACGTGATCAAGGGCCTGACCCAACTGGGTGTGACCCTGGTGATCGTCACCCATGAGATCGGCTTTGCCCGCGAAGTGGCCGACCACGTGGTGTTCCTCTGCGACGGTCAACTGATCGAAGAAGGCCCGCCCGAACAAATCTTGCGCCAACCCCGACATCCCCGCACCCAGGCCTTTCTCGGCAAAGTGCTTTAGTTCAAGGAGTGACTGCCCATGTTTATCACCACTGCCCGTGTCGCCCTGTTGGCCATTGCCGGGGCCACGGCCCACAGCGCATTCGCCGTGCAACAGGTCGACCTCAGCCCCGACCGCCCGCGCATCCATGCGCCACGCAATGAAGCGGCCATCGCGCAGATCCCGCCGGGCTTCAAGTTCGCCCAGCCGGGCAAGTTCACCGTGGCCGTGTCAGGCGTAGCCGGGCCACCGCTGGCGCTGTTGGCCAGTGACGACAAGACCACCATCGGCAGCGAGGCCGACACCGCCCAATTGGTGGCCGACAGCCTTGGTCTGCAACTCAACGTGGTGCAGACCAGTTGGGAAGACTGGCCCCTGGGCGTCAGCTCGGGCAAATACGACGCGGTGATCAGCAACGTCACCGTGACCGAGGCGCGCAAAAAACGCTTCGACTTCGCCACCTACCGCCAGGATGTGCTCGGCTTTTACGTCAAGAGCACCAGCAAGATCAATGAGATCAAGCAGGCGGCGGACATTGCCGGGCTGAAGATCATCGTCGGCTCCGGCACCAACCAGGAAAAGGTCCTGCTGGCCTGGAACGAGGCCAATGAGAAAGCCGGTCTCAAACCTGCGTTGTTGCAGTACTTCGACGACCAGGCCGCCGCACAACTGGCGGTGCAGTCGGGACGCAGTGACGCACTGTTCGGACCGAACTCGGTGTACGCCTATTCGGCGGCGATCACCGGCGGCATCAAGCGCGTCGGCACCGTCAACGGTGGCTGGCCGTTGCAGGCCGATATCGCGGTAACCACGCGCAAGGACAACGGCTTGGTCAAACCGATTCACACCGCCCTGCAAGGTGCGATTGCCGGGGGGCAATATGCGCAGGTGCTGCAACGTTGGGGCCTGGATGTGGAACGGGTCGACCAGTCGCTGATCAACCCGCCTGGGCTGCCGGATTAAGGAGGTACAGACATGGGACTGACACGACGTGAAGCGCTGTCGAGTATCGCAGCGGTGGGCGGTGAGAAAGCGGTCAAGGATGCACTGGCAGTGTTGGGCCTGGGCCCATCGTCACACCGTCGACCGCAACCACTGAAACTCAAGGACGGCCTGGGGCAGGGCACCCGTGTACTGGTGCTGGGCGCCGGAATTGCCGGGCTGGTCACTGCGCTGGAGTTGACGCGCGCCGGCTTCAGTGTGCAGGTGCTGGAGGCCCGCGAGCGCGTGGGTGGCCGTACCTGGACCCTGCGCCACGGCGACCGCGTGGACTATAAGGACGGTCGCTCGCAAACGGTGGGGTTTGACCCTGACCAGTATTTCAACGCCGGGCCGGCGCGTATTCCCAGCCAGCACCGCACGATCCTCGACTATTGCAGTGAACTGGGCGTGCCCCTGGAAGTGCTGGTCAACAGCAGTCATGGTGCCCAGGTGCGACCGGACTTGAGCCAGGCAGCGTTCAGCGTCGGCCAGGCGCTCAACGATACCCGCGGGCATCTGTCGGGGTTGCTGGCCAAGGCGGTGCAACGCGACGCTCTCGATGATGTATTAAGTGGCGAAGAGCGCACACGCCTGCTCGGTTTTTTGCAGGTGTACGGTGACCTGTCCCAAGAGCTGGCTTTTGAAGGGACCCTGCGCTCCGGGCACCTTGAATCTGCCGCTCACCCTGGCGCCTTGCCCGCGCGCCACAAGCCGCTGGGGTTGGAGCGCTTGCTGCACCCGGAACTCTGGGGCGCTTTGTTGCACACCGAATTCCCGGAATTTTCAGCCACCATGTTCCAGCCCGTGGGCGGCATGGACCGCATCACCGACGCCCTCTACCGACGCGTGCAGGAGCAGGTGCAACTGGGCGCCCAGGTGCGGCAGATTCGCCAGTTGGAGGACGGCGTGGCGGTGAGCTACCACGACCAGCACAGTGGCCGCGAACAGGTGGTGCGTGCCGACTTTCTGGTCTCCACCTTACCGCTGCCCCTGCTGGCCAAGCTCGATACGGACTTCAGCGCACCGGTCAAGGCGGCCCTGCTCAGCACTCGCAGCGACCAGGCGACCAAGGTGGCCTGGCAATCCCCGCGCTTTTGGGAGACCGACTACCGTACCTACGGCGGCTTGTCGTGGATCGAGCATCCGGCGCGCCTGCTGTGGTACCCCAGCAACGACCTCAACACCCGCGAAGGCGTGCTGGTGGCCGGTTACGTGACCGGCGAGGGCGCCGACGTGTTTGGCGTCCAACCGCTCGATCAGCAGTACGCCGCCTCCCGACACGCCGTGGAGCTGTTGCATCCAGGTTATTCCAGGCATTTGCGCAATCCACTGGCGGTGTCCTGGGAGCAGATCCCCTACAGCGAAGGCCCGTGGTTGCAACGCGAACACTTCCCCGCCGAGGCCCACGCCCTGCTTGAACAGCCCCATGGCCGCGTGTATTTCGCCGGCGACGGCCTGGTGCAAAGCGGCGTGGGTATCTGGCAGGAGTCGGCAGCCAACTCGGCGCGCCATGTGGTCGCGCAACTGGCCGAGCGCATCACCCAACAACACCAACTCGCGGCGTTGGCCGCATCCTGAGGAGCCTCACCATGAGCGACAGCATCCAACGCACCAGCGTCGGCGAATTCCCCATCTCGCAAACCGTCACCGTGCCGGCCTCGGCCAGCCTGGTGTTTGTCAGCGGCACGCTACCGGACCCCGCCGACCCGAAGGTACCTGGGGTGTATGGCGACACTGAAGTGCAGAGCGTTTCAGTGTTCAACAAACTGCGTCAGATCCTGCGTCAACACGACCTGGACCTGGGCGACATCGTGCAGTTACGGGTGTTTTTGGTCGGCGCCGAAGAGACCGATGGCAAACTGGATTTTGCCGGGTTGCAGCGCGGTTATACCCAGTTCTTTGGCACGCCCGAACAGCCGAACAAACCGGCGCGCACCGCGTTGCAAGTAGTGGCGTTGCCGTTGCCGGGGGCGTTGGTGGAGGTGGAGGCGATTGCGGTCAGGGCGGTGTGATCACACCCGTCACTCTGCGGCGTGGAGCCTTTGCTCTGTCGCTTGATCGATCAGTGCCCGCAACGCTTCGAACAAGGGTTGGGCATCTGTGTGTTTTTTGCCGTAGGCCAGGTTGAAGGCGTAATCGAAATCGGGAGGGTTCAGCCCCTGGGTGTGCTGCAGCAGGGTCTCCAGTTTGTCCATGGCCTTGACGGCTTTTGCTTCCGGCGAAAGCGCGTTCTCGTAGTCATCCCATAACGTCAGGATCTCGGCTTTCAGGGGGCTGTCCAGGGACTGCGCCAAGAGCAGCAGATCGCGCCGTTCCTGTTCGCCCTTGTTGGGAAAGGCCACCTGATTAACCGCAGGGACATCGCCGTGGATGGCTTCTCCCAAATCATGGATAACGCACATCTTGAGGATTTTCAGCGGGTCCAGGCCGGGCAATTGATCAGCGAACACCATCGCCATCAGACACAGGCGCCAACTGTGTTCGGCCGTGCTTTCAGTGCGACCCGAAGCCGTGTGGGCGCTTCTGAGCACATCCTTGAGTTTTTCCGCCTCGCGCAGAAAGTCGAGACGGCCTTTGATTTTTTCCATGTCCATGCTGCTGCCCCGCAAGGTCGGTTGTGCAGGTAAGCCTAGGTGTGGGAGTGCAGATCGTCCACGCATAAAGTATGCGCGGTGGGCTTCAGAGTGTTTCGACCAAACGTGCTGCGCTGCCATCGCTCAGGGTCATACGTGTCCAGCGACAGAGGCTGTGGCGTATGGGCACGAGGTTGGAATCGTTGCTTCCAGTGATGAATTCCAGGGCCGGTGGTGCCTGGGTTTCGCGCCAGCCGGTATGCTCCAGTGTGGCTTCGACCCGCTGGATTTGCGGCGTTGCGAAACGCCACAGCGACTGGCCCATGAGATCGGCGAGGGGGCTGCTGAACTGGCGTGCGCGGGAGGGCGAACACGCGAGCAGGCGGTGAGTCAGGTCGCATACCAGGTGCATCGCTTGCGAACTCTCACTGACCAGCCGGGCCAATGCCTGATCGGCGGCTGCATCAAGCCGGGCTGCCAACAGCTGCTCTAGCTGCTGATGCGCAGCCGGATCCATCGCTTGTACGCCACTTTCCCAGCGCGAAATAGTCGATTGCGTGACGTTGAACAACTGCGCCGCATGACTTTGCTTGATGCGGTGCAGCAAACGCCACCGCCGCAGCGCAATGCCGGGCAAGGCAGGCTTGAGCAACGAGTGAGGCATCTGTGATTCCTGAGTTGGCGGGCTGATGACGAGTGTGATGACAAGAGGGCGGTGGTGCAAATGAGTGGGATGAACGGCCCACATGGTTACTCTCTATTCCTGCAACAGCAATGCCTGCTGCTTGAGCCTGCGTTTCTGCGCAAACGGCAAGCTCTCATCATCCCCATACGGCGCGCTATACCAGTTGCCGTAGCTCGGGTTGGGCAGCAGGAACCAACGCTGGCCTAGCCAATTCACATAGGGTTCGACGGCCTTGCGTTGTGCATCCAGGGTGTTGTGTTCGGCTTGCACGAAATCTCCCAGCGAGTCACCGGCCATCAACAGCACGCGGGCATGGCTGGCGACCCACTGGCGGCGGCACTGCTTGCCGTAGCCCGCGCTTTCGCAGTGGCCGGTGGGGGTGCTGGCCGCCAGGATCTGTGCGTCGCTTTCAATCGGAAAGCCGCGCAAACGCAGGTTTTTGGCGGTGGCCGCGACCTGGCTGTGCTCGCGGTTGGTGAGGTAGTACACCTTGACACCTTTTTGTCTGGCCGCTTGCAGGAACGCCACGGAACCTGGCAGCGCCTGAGCCTTGGCCTGCTCGACCCAGGTATTCCAGCGATCGTAGGAATAGACCTGATTGTTGATGATGTCGCGAGCGTTGAGCGGCACGTTGTCCAGCAGGGTTTCGTCGATGTCCACCACCACGGCCGGGGGCAAGCCGGCCAGGTTGCGTGGGGCAAAGGGTAGGGCGTCCCAGCTCGGGTCGGCCAGGGCGACGTCCAGTTGGCGGGTGGCATTGGCGAAGAGCTGGCGGTAGATCAGTTCGTGCTCGATGGAGGTCTGAGTCCAGAGCACGGCGTCGAGTTGGTCGTTGGCAGGCGGGTGTTGCTGGCAGCCCGCGAGGGCGGTGGTGAGCAAGCAGAGGCTGGCAAAGAGCAGGTTTCGCATGGGCTGGGTCTCGAAGAACGGGGTGGCGTGGTCTGCACGCCAGTCTAATCACTTGCGAGGCTCGCGGCTCGTTGCCGTTTCGGAATCGTCTTAAAGCCAGGCTTCACCCTTGGCGGGTAATGTAGCGAGCGTTGAAGGATCGTCGTCGCTGCCCATCTGCCAGGTTTGCCTATGCCCAATAAAGCGTTACGTTTTCTGATCGCCGATGGAGAGCATCTGCAGCGGGTCAAGATCGAGAAGATGCTCAACCAGTTGGGCTATCACCGTATCGCCCCCTTGAGCTCATTCGAAGAAGTGGAGGCGCTGACGCGCTCGAACGGCGTGATGTTCGACCTGTTGATCATCAACACCGCGCTGGTGCGTTCGCGCCAGGTCGACCTGCTGAAGTTCTGCCGAGAAAATCCGATGATCCGGCATGCGCTGCTCTATGACGGGCAGTGCGCGCAGCGGTCGATGGTGCCGGTGTCGGCCAGCCAGACCTTGCATCTGTCGTTGTCGCAGTCGCCGGATTTCAATTCCCTGTGCCGCTGCCTGGAAATGCTCGACCCGGCGGCGATGGCGCGCGTCGCCGGGATGTCACCCACGCGTTGAGCTTCATTGCTTTGAGCATCGTATTTGCTTAACTCATCGGCATGAGGGCAAGCCCGTCCACAGGGGATGCATGTCAAATGAAGGCGCTGGCTTGCCTGCGATGAGCATAGGTATCTACCCAACTTCGACGCGACGCTGGACCTGTGGCGAGGCAGCTTGCTGTGGGAGCGGGCTTGCTCGCGAAGGCGGTCTGGCAGGCGACACAGTTGGATTGTGTACATATCCATTGCTGCGGTAACGGCC
>NZ_LYSO01000162.1:0-10601 GCF_001728935.1 Pseudomonas sp. AP42 | reverse complement strand
GCTTACTTTTGCGCTTTTCAAAAGTGAGCCGCTGTCAGAGCGGAACCCTAGGTGGCCGTTACCGCAGGAATGGATATGTACACGGTCCAACTGAGTTGACTGTTAGGCCGTCTTCGCGAGCAAGCCCGCTCCCACAGTTTGATTGCGGGGTGTCAGGTAGAAAAGCGTTGGCTGTTAGGCCGTCTTCGCAGGCAAGCCAGCTCCCACATTTGGATCGCGGGGCATCAGTTAGATCAGCATCTACCATCAGGTCGTCACGGGAGCCAACTCCCACAGTTGATCGCGTCGAAGACTAAAACAGGAGGCAAAAAAAATCCCCGAACCAGTCGGGGATTTTTTATGTGCGATCAATCAGCCCAAGGGTGGATCAATCTTCGCGGTAGCGACGCAGCTTGAGCTGCTTGCCAGCAACGCGAGTATCTTTGAGCTTGGTCAGCAGTTTTTCCAGGCCGTCTTCCGGCAGCTCCACCAGGGAGAAGCTGTCACGCACCTGGATACGACCGATGGCTTCACGCGCCAGGCCACCCTCGTTGAGGATAGCGCCCAGCAGGTTCTTGGCAGCGATACCATCACGCGCACCCAGCGCGGTACGGCAACGAGCACGGCCTTCAGCCAATGGCACTGGAGCACGACGCTCACGGTCGCCACGGTCTGGACGGTCACCGGAACGCTCTGGACGATCACCGCGTGGCGCGCTGTTCGGAACCAGTGGACGTTCTTTTTCGATGGCTGCCAGGGTCAGGGCCTGACCGTTGGTGGCTTTGCGCAGCAGGGCTGCAGCCAGGGCACGCGGGGTGCAACCGATATCGGCGGTCAGGCGGTCCAGCAGGTCGCCGTGGGTCGATTCAGCGTCAGCCACCAGTGGCGCCAGGCTGTTGGTCAGTTTCTTGATGCGCGCATCGAGAACAGCCTGGGCATCCGGCAGGCGGACTTCGGCAACTTTCTGGCCGGTAACACGCTCGATCACTTGCAGCATGCGGCGCTCACGTGGAGTCACCAGCAGCAATGCACGACCTTCGCGACCGGCACGGCCAGTACGGCCGATACGGTGAACGTAGGACTCTGGATCGTAAGGCATGTCAACGTTGAACACGTGGGTGATACGTGGAACGTCGAGGCCACGGGCGGCAACGTCGGTCGCCACAACGATGTCCAGACGGCCATCCTTGAGGGAGTCGATCACGCGCTCACGCTGGTTCTGGGCAATGTCGCCGTTCAGCGCAGCGGCTTTGTAGCCTTTGGCTTCCAGGGCGCTGGCCAGGTCCAGGGTCGCTTGCTTGGTGCGCACGAACATGATCAGGGCGTCGAAGTCTTCCACTTCCAGCAGGCTCAATACAGCCGAGGTCTTCTGGTCAGCGTGAACCAACAGGTGAGCCTGTTCGATCGCGGTAACGGTCTGGGTCTTGGTCTGGATCTTCACGTGCTCCGGATCGCGCAGGTGGCGTTCGGCAATGGCACGGATGGACTGCGGCAGGGTAGCCGAGAACAACACGGTCTGACGGGTCGCTGGCAGTGCCTTGAAGATGACTTCCAGGTCATCCATGAAGCCCAGCTTCAACATTTCGTCAGCTTCGTCCAGAACCAAGTGGTTCACGGTCGACAGAACTTTTTCGTCACGACGCAGGTGGTCGCACAGACGGCCCGGAGTGGCGACAACGATCTGTGCGCCATTACGGATTGCCTTGAGTTGTGGGCCCATAGGCGCGCCGCCGTAAACGGCCACAACAGTTACACCCGGCATTTGCTTGGCGTAGGTTTCAAAGGCGGTTGCTACTTGCAGCGCCAACTCACGGGTTGGCGCCAGGATCAGGGCTTGCGGCTCGCGCTTGGCAGGATCGATGCAATGCAGAATAGGCAGGGCGAACGCGGCGGTTTTACCGGTACCGGTTTGCGCCTGGCCAATCATGTCCTTACCGGCCATGATGATCGGGATCGATTGCTGCTGAATCGCCGAAGGTTCTTCGTAGCCAGTCGCTGCGACGGCTGCAAGAATATTCGGGTTAAGATTAAAAGCGGCGAAGCCGCCGGTTTCCTGGGTCATGGGTCTGCCTCTAAGTGCATCCGCAAAGACCCATGCTCCAAAGCTGCGCATGCCGTGTTGAGACTCAAGAGTCGCCCTGGCTGCTTTGTCGGCGGGGATTTGCGAAAACGAATGAATGAAAAAGATTCGTCAAGGAAGAGTCCGCTGTGCGGACGTGCAGCCGAAGCTGACTTCGGGGAATTGCGCTACCTAAACGCGGCCCGGTTAAAGGCCGGCGCGCACTATACCGGAAATAGCTGAAAAAGGGAGCTTTTTTTATCGCCAGGCACCGATAAAGCGCACTGCGTCACGGGTTTTGCAGATCCGTGCGCCACGGTCTATTTTTCAGAGGCCCGGCCCTGTTGGTCATCATGCTTAAACGGTTCACCCAACCATTGAGACCCTTTGGTCTGAAACCTTACCCGCGCCCCGAGGGCACACCCCATGAATCAAGCCAGCAGTAGCCGTGTCAGCCGCGCACTTGAGGGCCATGTTCTATTGCTGGGCCTGGACCGTGTGGCCAAACGCAACGCCTTCGACCTGGATTTGCTCAATGAACTGAGCCTGGCCTATGGCGAATTTGATCGAAACGATGATGCACGGGTGGCCGTGGTGTTTGCCCATGGTGACCACTTCACGGCCGGGCTGGACCTGGCCAATGTCAGCAGCGTGATGGCGGGCGGCTGGCAACCGCCGCTGGGAGGGTGCGACCCGTGGGGGGTGTTTGCCGGCCCGCGCGTGAGCAAGCCGGTGATCGTCGCCGCCCAGGGTTATTGCCTGACGATCGGTATCGAATTGATGCTGGCGGCGGATATCAACCTCTGCGCCAGCAATACCCGCTTTGCCCAGATGGAAGTTCAACGTGGGATCTTTCCATTTGGCGGCGCGACATTGCGCTTTCATCAGATTGCAGGCTGGGGCAATGCGATGCGCTGGCTGCTCACTGGCGACGAATTCGACGCCCATGAAGCCCTGCGCCTGGGGTTGGTGCAGGAAGTGATGGCCAGTGAAGACCTGTTGCCTCGCGCCATTGAATTGGCCAACCGCATTGCGCGCCAGGCGCCGCTGGGTGTGCAGGCCACGCTGATGTCGGCGCGGCTGGCGCGGATGGAAGGCGAAGCTGTCGCCGCCGCCGCGCTGCCGCCCATGGTGGATAAACTGCTTAACAGTGAGGATGCCAAGGAGGGTGTTCGAGCGATGGTCGAGAAGCGGCCGGGGGTGTTCAAGGGGATTTGAACGAACTGAATTAGCGGTCGGCAGTGAGGGCCTCTTCGCGGGCAAGCCCGCTCCCACAGTTGAATTGCATTCTCTGCTGAAATGCAATCCCCTGTGGGAGCGGGCTTGCCCGCGAAAGCGTCCGAACCGGCAACTAAGTTGCTGGCCGAATCGCCTTGATCAACGGCTGCAACGAATACCCCAACCGCGGCGCCAAGGCTTCGGCGCGGGCTGACAGCGCCTCCAGGTCCAGCTCCTGATCCAGCTCCGAAGGCACCAACAGAATCACATTGCCCTCCTTCACCGGCAGCTCCCAGTAATGCCGGTGGTACAACCCACGCAGCAACGCCGCCCCCAACGGTTTGCCGTCATCGGTGGCCCACTGGTTGATCACCAGCCAGCCGCCGGGGTTGAGTTTCTTCTGGCAGTTTTCCAGGAAGGTCCAGGCCAGATGCCCCACGCCCGGGCCGACATCGGTGTAGAGGTCGACGAAAATCAGATCGGCCGATTCGGCACTGTCGAGCAATTGCAGTGCGTCACCAATGCGGATGTACAAGCGCGGGTCGTCATCCAGCCCCAGATATTCAATCGCCAGGCGCGGTACATCGGGACGCAGTTCAATGGCTTCGACATCGTCCAGCGCCAGGAACTTGAGGCACGCCTGGGTCAGCGTGCCCGCGCCCAGGCCGAGAAACAACGCACTCTCCGGCTGCTCATGGCACAACGCACCGATCAGCATCGCGCGGGTATAGTCGTACTCCAGCCAGCTCGGGTCAGCGGTGAATACACAGCTTTGCTCGATGGCATCGCCGAATTCGAGAAAGCGGTAATCCGCCACTTCAAGCACACGGATCATGCCGAATTCATCATGGACTTCGGCCAGCAGGCGCTCGACACGCTCCTCGCTCATCACTACTCCTAAAGGGTCTACCGCACGACAAAGGCGCGATTGTCGGCCAAGCGGCAGCCACAGGTCACGCACTAATTGCTGCTAACATTGACGCCCCAACATCCACCCGCAAACGAGTTCATGATGAGCCAACCCTGGAGCCCCGATAGCTGGCGAGCCCTGCCGATCCAGCAGCAACCTCAATACCCGGACGCTGCCCACTTGCTGCAAGTGGAACAAAGCCTGGCGAGCTACCCGCCCCTGGTGTTTGCCGGGGAAGCCCGCGAGTTGCGCCGTCAGTTTGCCGAAGTGACCCAGGGCCGTGCCTTCCTGCTGCAAGGTGGCGATTGCGCCGAGAGCTTTGCTGAGTTTTCCGCCGCGAAGATCCGCGACACCTTCAAGGTGCTGCTGCAGATGGCTATTGTCATGACCTTCGCCGCCGGTTGCCCGGTGGTGAAAGTCGGGCGCATGGCCGGTCAGTTTGCCAAGCCACGCTCGGCCAACGATGAAACCATCGACGGCATCACCCTGCCCGCTTACCGTGGCGATATCGTCAACGGCATCGGCTTCGACGAAAAAAGCCGCGTGCCAGACCCGGACCGCCTGCTGCAGTCCTACCACCAGTCCACCGCCACCCTCAACCTGCTGCGCGCCTTTGCCCAGGGCGGTTTCGCTGACCTGCACCAAGTGCACAAGTGGAACCTGGATTTCATCGCCAACTCAGCCCTGGCTGAAAAGTACAGCCAACTGGCCGACCGCATCGACGAAACCCTGGCCTTCATGCGCGCCTGTGGCATGGACAGCTCGCCGCAATTGCGCGAAACCAGCTTCTTCACCGCCCACGAAGCGTTGCTGCTCAACTATGAACAAGCCTTCGTACGCCGTGACAGCCTGACCAACGACTACTACGACTGCTCGGCGCACATGCTGTGGATCGGCGACCGCACCCGTCAGTTGGACGGCGCCCATGTCGAGTTCCTGCGCGGGGTGAACAACCCGATCGGCGTGAAAGTCGGACCGAGCATGAACCCCGACGACCTGATCCGCCTGATCGACATCCTCAACCCGGATAACGACCCTGGCCGCCTCAACCTCATCGCCCGTATGGGCGCAGGCAAGGTCGGTGACCATTTGCCCAACCTGATCCGTGCCGTGCAGCGCGAAGGCAAGCAAGTGCTGTGGAGCTGCGATCCGATGCACGGCAACACCATCAAGGCCAGCAGTGGTTACAAGACCCGCGACTTTGCGCAGATCCTTGGCGAAGTGAAGGATTTCTTCCAGGTGCATCAGGCAGAAGGCAGCTATGCCGGCGGGATCCATATCGAGATGACCGGACAGAACGTCACCGAATGCATCGGCGGCGCACGGCCGATCACCGAAGATGGCCTGTCGGACCGCTATCACACCCATTGCGACCCACGGATGAATGCCGATCAGTCGCTGGAGTTGGCGTTTCTGATTGCCGAGACCTTGAAACAGGTTAAACGCTGACGTTTTATCGACCGGGATGACGCCATCGCGGGCATGCCCGGCTCCCACATTTGAACGCGTTTCTCTGTGGGAGCCGGGCTTGCCCGCGATAGAGGTTTAAAGGTTGGTATCCCGGTTCAGCATCGCTGCCCTTAACCGGGCAGCACTGGGCCGCTGGCAATTGAGCTGAACCTGTTCCAGCCCTAGCCAGTCGGCCATTTTGCGCAGGTTCATCGCCAGCGCCAGCATGCCTTCCTCATCCAGCCCCGGCTCTTCCTCGTGCACGGCATGCACGGCCAGGCGCCCATGGGCACGCTCGGCCCGCAGGTCGACGCGCGCGGCAATGCGCTCGCTGTGCAGAAACGGCAGCACGTAATAGCCATACACGCGCTTTTCTTGCGGGGTGTAGATCTCCAGCCGATAGCGAAAGTCGAACAGGCGCTCGGTGCGGCTGCGCTCCCATATCAGCGAATCGAACGGTGACAACAATGCGCTGGCCGGTACGTTGCGCGGCAGTTTCGGCTGCGCCAGGCAATACGCGGGTTGCTTCCAACCCCGCACCTGGCACGCCAGCAGTTGCCCATCCTCGACCAGTTCGGCCAAGCGGTTGCGGCTGTCGGCGGGCTCGAGGCGAAAATAATCGCGCAGGTCTTTTTCGGTGGCGACACCCAATGCCGTCGCACTGTGCAACAGCAAGCCGCGCTGCGCTTGAGCCTCACCCATGGAGACATTGAGCACCTCGGCGGGAATAACGCGCTCGGGTAAATCATAGAGCCGCTCGAACCCTCGACGACCGGCAACCGTGACCAGGCCAGCGGCGAACAGCCATTCCAGCGCGTGCTTTTCATCACTCCAATCCCACCAAGGCCCGGCACGCTCCTCGCGGGTCGACAAGCTGCCGGCCCCCAAGGCGCCCTGCTGTTCGACGATGCGTAACACGCGCTGGATAGTCGCCTGCTGTTCACGGCCAAAACGCGCCATTTGCGCATAGATCCCCTGCCCTTGCCGGGCGCGCTCCATGCGCCACTTCATCAGCGGGTACAGGGCCATAGGCAGCAGCGACGCCTCATGCCCCCAGTATTCGAAGAGTGAACGCCGGCGCCCCTGGCTCCAGGCGGCTTGCTCAAGAATTGACGGGGAATAATGGCCGAGGCGGGAAAACACGGGCAGGTAATGGGAACGCACCAGCGCATTGACCGAGTCGATCTGTAAAACACCCAGGCGTTCGATCAAGCGGTTGAGGTGCGCGGCCTTTATCTGTGCAGGCGCCTGGCGCCCGGAAAAACCCTGGGCTGCCAGCGCCATGCGTCGAGCTTGCTTGAGTGAAAAAAACAGGTCGGCGGGCATGGCAGTCTCCATAGAAGCTCGCCCCCTACCCTACTGCATCCGGGCTTATTTTCGCAGCGGGTCTTCCCAGAAATGCCGATGACTTTCCTGTTCTACATCGGCGCGATTGAGCCCGATGTCCTTGAGTGCGTCATCGCTCAGGGTCGCCAGCATCTGGCGCTCCTGATGCAACAGCTGCCAACGCGCGAATGTGTGAAACAGCCCGGAAAGCGGCCATTTACCTGTCGATATGAAACCTTTTTGACCTTTCATCTTCTCGCCCTCCCGTGGGGATGACGACAGTGTGTGCCTGGCGTTATGATCAATCCAACGAATGTTTCTTATGCAATACATCTCGGAGATTGATCAATTGTCCGCCTATCCCAGCATCGACACAGACGTGCTGCGCACCTTCGTCGCGATCGCCGACCAGGGCGGTTTCACCCGCGCCGGCGAGCAGGTCAACCGTACGCAGTCGGCAGTGAGCATGCAGATGAAGCGCCTGGAAGAGGACGTGCTGCAGCGCAAACTGTTCGAGCGCGATGGCCGGCAGGTACGGCTCACGCCCGAAGGCCAGGTGCTGTTGGGTTATGCGCGGCGTATCCTGAAATTGCACAGCGAGGTGTTCAATACCTTGCGCGAGCCCCACATGGTGGGCTTGGTGCGCATCGGCACGCCGGATGACTACGTGATGCGCTTTCTGCCTGGGATCCTTAAGCAGTTTTCCAAAGCCTACCCACTGATTCAGATCGAAATGCACTGCGAAGCATCGACCGTATTGATGCAGCGGCGGGACCTGGCGTTGACCGTGATCAGCCGCGAACCCGGAAACGATCTGGGGGAGTTATTGCGTACCGAACGCATGGTGTGGGCAGCATCGCCGTGCTTTTGTGTGGAGGAGCACGATGCCCTACCCCTGGCGGTGTCCGGCGACGAGTGCCTGTACACCCATTGGGCACGTGCCGCACTGGACGCGGCGGGGCGAGATTATCGCCTGGCCTATCACAGCTCTAACGGAGCAGCGATCCTGGCGGTGGTGAGTGCGGGCCTGGCGGCGATGGTCAGCATGGAAAGCCTGGTCACCGACGACCTGCGCGTGCTCGGCAGCGACGAAGGCTTCCCGCCTTTGCCGTCGATGAACCTGCGCTTGCTGCGTAACCCGCAGATGACGTCGCCGATCACCGAATGCCTGGCAGAGTACATCATCGAAGGCTTCAAACTTTAAAGGTCAGCATCACCGCGCACACCACCAAAAAGCCACAGAACAGGCCGCGCAATAGACGCTCCGGCAAGGCATGGGCGACTTTCACACCCCAACTGATACTCAGCAGGCCACCTATCGCCAGCGGCAGGCCGATCATCCAGTCCACCTCGTGGTGCCAGGCATAGGTGACCAGGGTCACACCGGTGCTAGGCAACGCCAAGGCCAACGACAAGCCTTGGGCAACCACTTGAGTAGTGCCGAAGACACTGGTGAGTACCGGCGTAGCGACCACCGCACCGCCGACCCCGAACAGCCCGCCCATGGAACCGGATGCCGCGCCCAAGACGCCAAGCCAAGGCCAGGAATAACGCATTTGCGCGGTGGGCGGCGCGTTGCGAGTGAACATGCGCACCAGGTTGTAGGCCGATAGCGCGACCAAAAAAGCAATGAAGCCGATACGCATGGCGCCCGCATCCAGCCCCACCGCCCAGATCGACCCCAGCCAGGCAAAGCAAAAGCCGGTCACACCCAGGGGTAAGGCGTGACGCAACTCGATGCGGTTACGCTGGTGATAGCGCCACAGGGCGAGCATCACGTTCGGCACGACCATCACCAAAGCGGTGCCTTGGGCAATCTGCTGATCCAGGCCGAACAACACGCCCAGCACCGGGATAGCAATCAGCCCGCCGCCAATGCCAAACAGCCCACCCACGGTGCCCAACGCCGCGCCCAATGCCAGGTACATCACTAAATCCCACACCGCTTGCTACTCCGCCATTTGATGCTTGGCATGCTACGCAGTCGGCCCTGGCGCGGAAACGCACAGCAACGCACAATGGCTGTGCCAATCTCGCATAAGCGTTGAGCCATGAACCCCAACACCTTGACCGACCAACTGAGCCTGTTTCTGGATGTACTGGAAACCGGCAGTTTTTCCGCCGCCGCGCGCCGCCATCCGCTGACGCCTTCCGCCGTGGCGCGGCGCATCGACAGCCTGGAAAGCTCAGTGGGCAGCCGCTTGTTCCAACGCAGCACCCATGCGGTGGTGCCCACCTCAGCGGGCTTGGCCTTTGCCGAGCGGGCGCGACGGATTGTCAGCGAGTTGCAGTTGGCGCGGGCCGAAGCCGTCTCGCTGAGCCATGCGCCGGAAGGGTTGATCCGGGTCGATGCGCCCGCAGCGTTTGGCCGCCGGCACCTGGCGCCGGTCATTGCGGACTTTTTGAGCCTGTATCCCGGCCTGGACGTGCACCTGCACTTGATCGACAGCTTTGTCGATATGCAGGGCGCGCATTTGGGCAAGGTCGACCTGGTATTGCGCGCCGGGCATATCGTTGACTCCCGGCTGATCGCTACGCCGTTGGCGAGTATCGTGCGTATCGCCTGTGCCAGCCCCGCGTATCTGAAAAGCCGTGGCACGCCGGCCCATCCTCGGGAGTTGAGCGAACATGACGGCCTGGACTGGGACGGGCTGGCGCCGATGTTCGCCTGGCGCTTCGAACTGGACGGGCGCCGCACCACCTATCGCCCGCGGCGCATCCGCATGAGCGCCAACAATGCCGAAGCCCTGCTTTCGGGTGCATTGGCCGGGCTGGGCATCGCTCACCTGCCGACCTGGTTGGCCAGTGAGTACCTGGTGCGCGGCGAACTGTTGCCGCTGTTTTGTGAAGACGGTTTGCCCAGCCCGGAAACCGCCGGCATTTATGCGCTGCGCCTGGAACAGCAGCCCAATGCCCGCAGCCGGTTGCTGCTCGAATACCTCAAATCCCGTTTCAGCCCGGTGCCGCCTTGGGATCTGGCATTGCAAAGTGGCCTGGTCTGACGCCTAGGGCAACAATTACCTGGCGCATTAAAGATTTGCCCGCTAGATTCCAGCCCATACATGCTTTTTAGAGGCACTACCATGAGCAAAAACCCTGATCCTTGCGAATCGCTATTGCTGGACAACCAGCTGTGCTTCGCCCTGCACTCCACTTCACTGATGATGACCAAGGTCTACAAGCCGCTGCTCCAAGCCATCGGCCTGACTTACCCGCAATACCTGGCCATGATGGTGCTGTGGGAAGAGGATGAGTTGACCGTCAGCGAAATCAGCAGCCGTCTGCTGACGGACCCGGGCTCCATGACGCCACTGCTCAAGCGCCTGGAAGCCGAGGGCCTGCTCAGCCGCACCCGCAGCCGCGAAGATGAACGGGTGGTGGTGGTGGAGCTGACCGACGCCGGGCGTGCCTTGCAGGAGAAGGCCAAGGATGTTCCGCAATGCATCCTGGGCGCCAGCGGGATGGCGCTGGAGCAATTGCGCAAGCTGCAAGGCGACCTGATCGCGTTGCGCGCTAATCTGCAAACCAGCCTCTGACACCCCCAGCATTACACACACTCGGAAGTGGGAGCTGGCTTGCCTGCGATGGCGCCCTCACCTATCTACCTGACACCCCAACGATCCAACTGTGGGAGCGGGCTTGCTCGCGAAGGCGGCCTGG
>NZ_LYSO01000161.1:0-10608 GCF_001728935.1 Pseudomonas sp. AP42 | reverse complement strand
TGCCGAGTGGTGGGGCAAGAGCGCTTTGCTTACTTTCGCGCTTTTCGAAAGTGAGCCGCCGTCAGGGCGGAACCCTAAGTGGCCGTAGCCTAAATAACGGATATGTACCCGGTCCAACTGTGTTGACTGTTAGGCCGCCTTCGCAGGCAAGCCAGCTCCCACATTTGGATCGCAGTGCCTCAGGGAGATAGGCACCGGCTGTCAGGCCTTCACGGGAGCAAGCTTCCTCGCCACAGTTTCGGCGTCATACCGAAGTTGCGTAGTTACCCATGCTCTTACGAGGTAGCCGCCGGGTTGCTCGGCGCAGTGGCCTGGGGCGCCGGTTTCTCAGGCGCGGCCACGCGCTCAAGCTGAATATTCACACGGCGGTTACGCGCACGGTTGGCGGCATTGGTGTTGGGCGCCAAGGGGTAGCTTTCGCCATGGAAGCGCATCGTGATCTGCGATTCCTGGATGCCGTTGGCCTTGAAGTAGTCCATCACCGCCAGGGCGCGACGGCGCGACACGTCGCGGTTGGTCAGACGGTTGCCACTGTTGTCCGAATGGCCATTCAACTCGACATGATTGACCGTGGGATCGGCTTTCATGAAGGCCAGGATCACGGACAACTTTTTCTTGGCCGCCGCGTCCAACTCAATGCCGCCACCGGGAAAGCCCACTTCGGTCTGTTTGACCTGGTCGTAATTCATGGGCAGCAGCTTGGTGGTGCACAGCTGATAATCGTTATAGGCCTTGTTGAACTTCACCGGCAGCAGGCGAATTTCCGAGTAGCCGCCTTCACGCCCGTAATGCCGCACCGTCGGGCTGCGCCCTTCAAGCAAGCCAGTGAACAGGCGACCGGCCTGGGCCTGGGAGCTATTGAACAGCACGTCGCCGCTGCCGACACGCACGGCCCCAAGGTTGATATCACCTCGGCCCGGTTGCCACGGCGCGGCAGCGGCCAACAGGGTTGCCGAGCCGGCGCCGAGGCTGCTGCCATAGGTTTTCAGACGAAACGTGGCCTGTTCGCCGGCCCGGCGTACGAATTCACCGGAACCGAAATCGGTGATCGGCTGGGTCAAGCGGCACTCGAACTGATCGCCCTCTACCTTCCACTCAATATTCTCCAGACGTGTCTGGAACGTGAGGGCCGCCGCAGGCAGGCTGGCGAACACACTGAGCAGGGCTAGATAATACTGGCGCACGGGAGGCTCCATGGGTTTCTACAACACTTCACAGCGTCATACATCGTTAAGGCATACCCGGAGATATCGGTAGCATCCGGCAAAACTTGATAGCGAGTGCCTGCAAGAGTCTTTTCCGGTAGCATTCCCACCAGATTGACCCGCCTGGAATCCCCAATGTCCGACCGCCTGACCCTGCTGCGTCCCGACGACTGGCATATTCATCTTCGCGATGGTGCTGCGTTACCCCAAACCGTGGCCGACGTGGCCCGCACGTTTGGCCGTGCCATCATCATGCCTAACCTGGTACCTCCGGTGCGCAATGCCGCAGAGGCCGACGCCTATCGCCAGCGCATCCTCGCTGCACGACCGGCCGGCAGCCGGTTCGAACCGTTGATGGTGCTCTACCTCACCGACCGCACCCAGCCTGAAGAAATCCGCGAAGCCAAGGCCAGCGGTTATGTGCACGCCGCCAAGCTGTACCCGGCAGGCGCAACCACCAACTCCGATTCCGGTGTAACCAGTATCGACAAGATCCTGCCGGCGATCGAAGCCATGGCGGAAGTCGGCATGCCGTTGCTGATCCACGGGGAAGTCACCCGTGGCGATGTGGACGTGTTCGATCGCGAAAAAATCTTCATCGATGAACACATGCGTCGTGTGGTCGAGCTGTTCCCCACGCTCAAAGTGGTGTTTGAACACATCACCACCGCCGATGCCGTGCAGTTCGTCAGCGAGGCGTCGGCCAACGTTGGCGCGACCATCACCGCCCATCACCTGCTCTACAACCGCAACCACATGCTGGTGGGCGGGATTCGGCCGCATTTCTATTGCCTGCCGATCCTCAAGCGCAACACCCATCAGGTAGCCCTGCTGGATGCCGCCACCAGCGGCAGCCCGAAGTTCTTCCTCGGTACCGACTCGGCGCCCCACGCCCAGCACGCCAAGGAAGCCGCATGCGGCTGCGCCGGCTGCTACACCGCGTTTGCCGCCATCGAGTTGTACGCCGAAGCGTTTGAACAGCGTAACGCGCTGGACAAGCTCGAAGGTTTCGCCAGCCTCAACGGCCCGCGTTTCTACGGCCTGCCGGCGAATACCGACCGCATTACCCTGGTTCGTGAAGACTGGACCGCCCCTGCCAGCCTGCCGTTTGGCGAGCTGACTGTTATCCCGCTGCGCGCCGGTGAAACACTGCGCTGGCGCCTGCTGGAGGAAAGCAAGTGAGTGAAGATCATTACGACGACGAACAAGAGCACGGCGGTGGCGGCTCGCGCCATCCGATGGCCGAGCGTTTTCGCGGCTATCTGCCGGTCGTCATCGACGTAGAAACCGGTGGTTTCAACTGCGCCACCGATGCCTTGCTGGAAATTGCCGCAACCACCATCGGCATGGACGAACAAGGCTTTGTGTACCCGGAGCACACGCATTTCTTTCGCGTAGAACCCTTCGAAGGCGCCAATATCGAAGCCGCTGCCCTGGAGTTCACCGGGATCAAGCTCGACCACCCCCTGCGCATGGCGGTGAGTGAAGAAGCGGCGCTGACCGATATCTTCCGTGGCGTGCGCAAGGCGTTGAAGGCCAATGGCTGCAAACGCGCAATCCTGGTCGGCCACAACAGCAGTTTCGACCTGGGTTTCCTGAACGCCGCCGTGGCGCGGCTGGACATGAAGCGCAACCCATTTCACCCGTTCTCCAGCTTTGACACCGCCACCCTTGCCGGCCTGGCCTACGGTCAGACCGTTCTGGCCAAAGCCTGCCAGGCAGCCGGTATCGACTTTGACGGGCGTGAAGCCCACTCGGCCCGCTACGACACCGAGAAGACTGCCGAGCTGTTTTGCGGCATCGTCAATCGCTGGAAACAGATGGGTGGCTGGGAAGACTTCAACGACTGAGCCCCGATGAGCATAGGTACCTACACAATTTTGTAGGTTGTCGCAGCCGACAGTAACCACGATGCGAAGCGAGCCGCTCTTGATCTGCTTTTGATCTTAGGCGCCCCGTTAAACCACGCTGGCCGAACGCAGGCTTGAATTCGTGGGTAACCCGGCAGGACGCCGGGTTAGCCGCCCCGCGCCAGGGATGGCGCGTGGCGGCGGCCCACGGATTCAAGCCTGCGTTCGGGCACACCGAGCCTAAGCGAGGTGCCGAGTGGTGGGGCAAGAGCCTTTTGCTTACTTTTGGGCTCCTTTCAAAAGTGAGCCGCCGTCAGGGCGGAACCCTAAGCGGCCGTTACCGCAGAAATGGATATGCACCCAATCCAACTGTGTTGACTGCCAGGCCGCCTTCGCGAGCAAGCCCGCTCCCACAGTTGGCTTGTGGGGTGTCAGGTAGAGAAGTGTTGGCTGGTAGGCCGCCATCGCAGGCAAGCCAGCTCCCACAGTTGGATTGTGGGGTGTCAGGTAGACCAGCGTCGGCTGTCAGGCCGTCATGGGAGCAAGTCCCCACCCACAAAAAAACCGGCCTTCTCAGGCCGGTTTTTTTATACCGTGACGTTGGCTTACAGCTTGCCAGCGTTCTCAGTCAGGTAAGCCGCAACGCCTTCTGGCGAAGCGTTCATGCCTTTGTCGCCTTTTTTCCAGTTGGCAGGGCAGACTTCGCCGTGCTCTTCGTGGAATTGCAGCGCGTCGACCAGGCGGATCAGTTCTTCCATGTTACGGCCCAGCGGCAGGTCGTTGATGATCTGCGAGCGCACAACGCCCTTGTCGTCGATCAGGAACGCGCCACGGAACGCCACGCCGCCTTCGGACTCAACGTCGTAGGCCTTGGCGATGTCGTGCTTCATGTCGGCAGCCATGGTGTATTTGACTTTGCCGATGCCGCCATCATTGATGGCGGTGTTGCGCCAGGCGTTGTGGGTGAAATGGGAGTCGATGGAAACCGCGACCACTTCAACGTTGCGCGCCTTGAAATCGTCCATGCGGTGGTCCAGGGCGATCAGCTCCGAAGGGCAGACGAAGGTGAAGTCCAGCGGGTAGAAGAACACCAGGCCGTATTTGCCTTTGATGGCTTCAGACAGTTTGAAGCTGTCAACGATTTCGCCATTGCCGAGGACGGCTGGTACGTCGAAATCCGGGGCTTGTTTACCGACGAGTACGCTCATTGGATATCTCCTGATGTAGGGGGTGACGATTGAAGTAAAAGGACAGGTCGAGTCTGCCGGTGAAAATCGACAGAAACATGACGCAATCACGCTTCGTAAAGACCGACCATCATACACCGAAAAAACCGTTCGTCAGCGCATGGGCGATGCGCGCTGGATTGTCGATGAAACTATTTTGACAATCATTCTCGTTAACATTAAGATCCATCGCACTTAAGCCATAAACCCGCGACGGTTCTCACTTATGTATGTCTGCCTCTGCACTGGCGTCACCGACGGACAAATCCGCGAAGCAATCTACGAAGGTTGCTGCAGCTACAAGGAAGTACGTGAAACCACCGGCGTAGCCAGCCAGTGTGGCAAATGTGCTTGCCTGGCCAAGCAAGTGGTACGGGAAACCCTGACGCAGCTGCAGACAGCCCAGGCC
Organism: Pseudomonas sp. AP42; assembly: GCF_001728935.1. Taxonomy (NCBI): domain Bacteria; kingdom Pseudomonadati; phylum Pseudomonadota; class Gammaproteobacteria; order Pseudomonadales; family Pseudomonadaceae; genus Pseudomonas; species Pseudomonas sp. AP42. The sequence continues at coordinate 5,918 of NZ_LYSO01000161.1, read as the reverse complement.
GCGCTCCCCTACCCAGCAGAATTTAAACACGCCTGAATAGGCCTGTTTTGAAGAACCGGACCTAGTGTCCGGTTTTTTTATGCCATTAATTCAATTAGTTAGCGCTTAGACGCGGAACACAAACATTCTTATTCCGATTAATTTTCATTTATTATTCAATAACTTAGGTTTGACACTAGGATTTTCACCGCTCAGACTCCGCCTTATACACAGCTATTACAGGGCAGGACCCCAGTCATGAAAGGCGACATCTCAGTCATCCAGCAACTCAACAAAATCCTTGCCAATGAACTGGTCGCGATCAATCAGTACTTTCTGCATGCACGCATGTACGACGATTGGGGCCTGGAAAAGCTCGGCAAGCGTGAATACAAAGAATCGATCAAAGCCATGAAGGACGCCGACGCGCTGATCAAGCGCATCCTGTTCCTGGAAGGCCTGCCGAACGTGCAAGACCTGGGCAAGCTGAACATCGGCGAGCACACCCAGGAAATGATCAGCAGCGACCTGGGCTTTGAGCGCAAGAGCCACAGCGACCTGAAAGCCGCGATTGCCCACTGCGAAACCAAGGGCGATTTCGGCAGCCGTGAACTGCTGGAAGATATCCTGGAAGACCAGGAAGAGCATATCGACTGGCTGGAAACTCAACTGGGCCTGATCGACAAGGTCAGCCTGGAGAATTACCTGCAATCGCAGATGGGCGAATAACTGCCCTTGTTATCACTGTAGGAGCGAGCTTGCTCGCGAAGAACGTCAACGATCACGCAGCGCATCTGTTTTAACGCGTTGCCTGGGCGACCTTCGCGAGCAAGCTCGCTCCTACAGAAAAGCTCAAAAAAAGCCCCGCTCTCTTGTGAGAAGCGGGGCTTTTTATTGCTCGCCAATTAGGCGTCAGTCTTGGCCGCTGCTTTTTCCGCTGCGTCCTTGATCAGCGCTTGCAGGGAACCATCAGCTGCCATTTCAGTGATGATGTCGCTACCGCCAACCAGCTCACCGGCTACCCACAGCTGCGGGAAAGTCGGCCAGTTGGCGTACTTTGGCAGGTTGGCGCGGATTTCAGGGTTTTGCAGGATATCCACGTAAGCGAACTTCTCGCCGCATTGCATGACAGCCTGGGACGCTTTTGCGGAGAAACCGCACTGAGGCGCGTTAGGTGCGCCCTTCATGTAAAGCAGAATGGTGTTGTTGGCAATCTGCTCTTTGATCGTTTCGATGATATCCATGGAACACCTCTGCAGGAACTTTGCGACTCACGGGTCGGCACGGTGGCGCATTGTAACGCAAAAATCCAGCAGGATGCTCAGGCCGCCGCCACCTTCACCGGCACGCCGTTGAGCGCCGCATTACCCGACAACTCATCCAATTGCCGCTCGTCGGTCAAGTCATTGGCACTCGCGCCCGGCTGGCTGTTCGCGATGCTCATCTGCACGCCCGGGCGACCGTGGCCCCAGCCGTGAGGCAGGCTGACCACGCCCGGCATCATGTCCGCACTGGCCACGACTTCCACTTCGATCATGCCGGTGCGCGAACTCACTCGCACCCGCTGGCCATCGCTCAACTGCCGACGGGTCAGGTCGTCGGGGTGCATCAACAGTTGATGGCGTGGCTTGCCCTTTACCAGCCGGTGATAGTTATGCATCCAGGAATTATTGCTGCGCACGTGCCGTCGGCCAATCAGTAACAGTTCGTCGGCCACCGGCACCGGCTGCGCGGCGAAACGCGCCAGGTCTGCGAGGATCACGGCCGGTGCTGCTTGCACCTTGCCATCCGCGGTTTTCAAACGTGCCGCGAGGTTGGGCTTGAGCGGCCCCAGGTCCACGCCATGGGGATGATCCGCCAGCATGGCCACCGAGAGTTTATGACTGGATGCGTCGCCATAGGCACCCGCTCGCAGCCCGAAGTCGATCATCTGCGCCGGTGGCACGGTGGGCTTGAGCACCGCACCAGTGTGCGCCGCAAATGCCTTGGCCAGGCCGACAAAGATCTCCCAGTCATGCAACGCGCCCTCAGGCTTGGGCAGGATGGCACGATTGAAGCGCGTGACATTGCGCACCGCGAACAGATTGAAAGTGGTGTCGTAGTGATCGTTTTCCAGCGCCGAGGTGGAAGGCAGGATCAGGTCGGCATAACGCGTGGTCTCGTTGATATACAAATCGATGCTGACCATGAACGCCAACCCGTCCAGGGCTTGCTCCAATTGGCGACCGTTAGGCGTGGACAGCACCGGGTTGCCGGCCACCGTCACCAGGGCGCGGATCTGGCCTTCACCCTCGGTGAGCATTTCTTCGGCCAGCGCCGACACCGGCAGTTCTCCGCCGTACTCCGGGAGCCCGGACACGCGGCTCTGCCAGCGATTGAAATGGCCGCCGCTGGTGGAGGCCACCAGGTCCACCGCCGGGCTGGTGCAGAGCGCGCCGCCGACACGGTCCAGGTTGCCGGTCACCAGGTTGATCAGTTGCACCAGCCAATGGCACAGCGTACCGAACGCCTGGGTCGAGACGCCCATGCGGCCATAACAGACAGCCTTATCAGCGCCGGCGAAGTCCCTGGCCAACTGGCGAATCTGTTCGGCAGGCACCGCACACTGGCGGCTCATGGCCTCGGCATCAAAGCCGGCGATCGCCCTGCGCACCTCGTCCAGGCCTTGCACCGGCAAATGGCTGTCGCGTGTCAGCCCTTCAGTGAACAAGGTATTGAGCACGCCGAACAGCAACGCCGCATCGCCGCCCGGACGTACGAACAAGTGCTGGTCGGCGATGGCCGCCGTCTCGCTGCGCCGAGGGTCGACCACCACCACTTTGCCGCCCCGTGCCTGGATGGCCTTGAGGCGTTTCTCGACATCGGGCACGGTCATGATGCTGCCATTGGAGGCCAGCGGGTTGCCGCCGAGGATCAACATGAAGTCGGTCTGGTCGATGTCGGGTATGGGCAACAACAGGCCGTGACCGTACATCAGGTGACTGGTGAGGTGATGAGGCAACTGGTCTACCGAGGTCGCGGAGAAACGATTGCGCGTCTTCAACAGCCCTAGAAAGTAGTTGCTGTGAGTCATCAAGCCATAGTTATGCACGCTGGGGTTGCCCTGATACACCGCCACCGCGTTCTGGCCGTGCCGCGCCTGAATGCCCGCCAGCCGCTCAGCCACCAGGGCAAAGGCGTCATCCCAGGCAATCGGCTGCCATTGGCTGCCCACGCGCAGCATGGGTTGGTGCAAACGGTCCGGGTCGTTCTGAATGTCCTGCAGGGCCACGGCCTTGGGGCAGATGTGGCCGCGACTGAAACTGTCCAGGGGGTCGCCCTTGATCGAGGTGATCGCCAGGCTACCGTCTTCGGCTTGGGTGGTTTCCAAGGTGAGGCCGCAGATGGCTTCGCACAAGTGGCAGGCACGGTGGTGGAGAGTCTTGGTCATGGCCAGTCTCTTTTATAGGGGCTTTGGCTCAACTATGGGCCGCGACCACTTGAGGCGCCAGCAACCTTCGCGTTGTGAATCGACAGGCATAGGCCAGGGCATGGCCAAGCATGAGCAAATGTTTCAGAAACCTTGCCCGCAGGCGCTGAAACCGACGCGACCTGGCCCACGCCCGCCCCCGCGCATTGCAAAAGGCCTGGACGCCAGTGTACAAATGGCTCGCTGCTGTCAGGAAATCGTCTTCAAACGCGCGCCAGCGCCCTGCTTGAACACCCCTAAAGCCGTAGCCCTATTGGTAAAACGCGACATTTAATGTCAATATCGCGTCTTCCCCTATTTCGTCGCCCCGTGCGGCTTTCGCCGCAGGTCTCGCCCGTTGTCGCAATAAACAAGGCTTTGAGTATCTGCGGTCTGTTGCAAAAGGTAGTTAATGATGAGCGCAAGGCACTTTCTCTCCCTGATGGATTGCACGCCCGAAGAGCTGGTCAGCGTGATCCGTCGAGGCATTGAGCTTAAAGACCTGCGTAACCGCGGCGTACTGTTTGAGCCTTTGAAAAACCGTGTACTGGGGATGATTTTTGAAAAGTCCTCGACCCGCACACGCCTGTCGTTCGAGGCCGGCATGATCCAGCTGGGTGGCCAGGCGATCTTCCTGTCACCGCGAGACACCCAATTAGGCCGTGGCGAGCCGATCAGCGATTGCGCCATCGTGATGTCGCGCATGCTCGATGCCGTGATGATCCGTACCTTCGCCCACAGCACCTTGACCGAATTTGCCGCCAACTCCCGTGTGCCCGTGATCAACGGCCTGTCCGACGACCTGCACCCCTGCCAGTTGCTGGCCGACATGCAAACCTTCCTCGAACACCGTGGCTCGATCCAAGGCAAGACCGTGGCCTGGATCGGCGATGGCAACAACATGTGCAACAGCTATATAGAAGCGGCGATTCAGTTTGACTTCCACCTGCGTATCGCCTGCCCTGAAGGCTACGAGCCCAGCGCCGAGTTCATGGCCAAGGCCGATGGCCGTGTGCAACTGCTGCGCGATCCAAAAGACGCAGTGGTCGGCGCTCACCTGGTCAGCACCGACGTCTGGACCTCCATGGGCCAGGAAGACGAGACCGCCAAGCGCCTGGCCCGGTTCGCGCCGTTCCAGGTGACCCGCGCATTGCTCGACCTGGCCGCGCCGGACGTGCTGTTCATGCACTGCCTACCCGCCCACCGGGGCGAAGAAATCAGCCAGGACCTGCTCGACGATCCGCGCTCAGTCGCGTGGGATCAGGCCGAGAACCGCCTGCATGCGCAAAAAGCCTTGCTCGAATTCCTCGTACCACCGTCGTACCACCACGCATGAGCCAGCCATTACTGCTGAACCTGCGCAACCTGGCATGCGGCTATCAAGACCAGCGCGTGGTGCAGAACCTCAACCTGCACCTCAACGCCGGCGATATCGGTTGCCTGCTCGGCTCTTCGGGCTGCGGCAAGACCACTACCCTGCGCGCCATTGCTGGCTTTGAGCCGGTGCATGAAGGCGAAATCAGCCTGGCGGGCGACGTCATCTCCCGTGCCGGTTTCACCCTGGCACCGGAGAAACGTCGTATCGGCATGGTGTTCCAGGACTACGCGTTGTTCCCGCACCTGAGCGTGGCTGACAACATCGCCTTCGGCATTCGCAAACACCCGCAAAAAGAGCGCGTGGTCGCCGAGTTGCTCGAACTGGTCAACCTGAAGAACCTGGGCAAGCGTTTTGCCCATGAGCTTTCCGGTGGTCAGCAACAACGTGTCGCCCTCGCTCGCGCCCTGGCGCCGGAGCCGCAACTGCTGTTGCTGGATGAACCCTTTTCCAACCTCGATGGCGAACTGCGCCGCAAGCTCAGCCATGAAGTGCGCGACATCCTCAAAGCGCGCGGCACCAGCGCGATCCTGGTGACCCATGACCAGGAAGAGGCCTTCGCCGTCAGCGATCACGTGGGGGTGTTCAAGGAAGGCCGACTAGAGCAGTGGGACACGCCCTACAACCTCTATCACGAACCGCAAACGCCTTACGTCGCCAGTTTCATCGGCCAGGGGTATTTCATCCGTGGCCGGCTGAACTCGCCGGAATCGGTCAGCACTGAACTGGGCGACCTGCGCGGCAACCGAGCCTATACCTTGCCAACCGGTGCTGCGGTGGATGTACTGCTGCGCCCGGATGACATCGTGTATGCGCCGGACAGCGCGTTGAAAGCCCGGATCGTCGGCAAGACCTTCCTCGGTGCCTCGACCTTGTACCGATTGCAACTGCCGACCGGCGCGCAATTGGAATCGATTTTCCCCAGCCATGCCGATCACCAGGTGGGCGCAGAGGTGGGGATTCGTGTGGCGGCTGAACACCTGGTGTTGTTCCAGGCATCCGGCAGCACAGCGGCGCAGATTCCCGCCGTTGAGTCAGGCGTGCGCCGCCACAGCGTCGCTCACTGATAAAGCCGGATCAAACTGTGGGAGCTGCTTGCCTGCGATAGCAGACGGT
>NZ_LYSO01000160.1:0-10711 GCF_001728935.1 Pseudomonas sp. AP42 | reverse complement strand
CCGCCGTTGCCGGTGCGCTCGTTTGAGCTGCATATGGCGTGGCGGGGGTCGCAGGATAATGATCCGGGGGAGCGGTGGTTGAGGTCGCGGATTCAGATGTTTTTTGGGGATCCTGAGAGTCTCTAGTGGCCGTCTGGCAGCTGTTTATCTGATCATTTCTGCCTTTTCATAGACCATGAAGCCCCATCCATCTCCAGTGGATTGCTCCATTGGGGCACACCTGAGGGCATGCCTTGGATGGTTTGAAAAGGAGAGCCCATGTCATCTGATGGAAAAAGCCTTAGCCGAGGTCGCCTCCGCCCACCGGCAAGGTCACGCCGGTGATGTAGGAGGCCTCGTCGCAGGCCAGGAACAGAATTGCGCCAGCTTGTTCGTCGATGCTGCCGTAGCGTTTCATCGAGCTGCTCTCGAGGGTCTGGTCGACGATCTGCTGGTACCACACACGCTCCTGCTCGCTCTGCGGGTGGCTGTTACGCGGGATGCGCCGTGGCGGTGCCTCGGTGCCGCCGGGCGCGGTGGCGTTGACGCGAATCCCGCTGCCTGCAGTCTCCAGGGCCAGGCAGGCCGTCAAGGCATTCACGCCGCCCTTGGCTGCGCCATAGGGCACGCGATTGACACCACGCGTAGCCACGGAAGACACGTTGACGATCGCGCCCGCGCCCTGCTCCAGCATATAGGGCAGCACGCAATGGCAGCACCACAGCGTAGGGAACAGCGAGCGGCGCACTTCGGCCTCGATTTCAGCTTCGGCGTAATGCTCAAAAGGCTTGGCCCAGATGGTCCCGCCGACGTTATTGACCAGCACGTCGATGCGCCCGAAACGCGCCGTGGCGGCGGCCATCACCCGCGCGCACTCGCTGTATTGTTCCAGGTCGGCGGTCAGCAGTAGCGCTCGCTCATGCTGCAATTCATGCACGAGCTCGGAGCGATCCACCGCAACCAGCCAGGCACCCTCCTCCAGCAAGCGTTCGGCGACACGCCGGCCGATGCCTTGCGCAGCGCCGGTGACCAGCGCGACCTTGTTGTTAAACCGTTGAGTCATGCGGCAGTCCTCAGGCGGCATCGCACGTGGCGACGGCGTTAGGGGTGAATTTCTCGTAATGGAAGCTGGCCGGGGTCACGCTCTGCTGCTTGAAGTGCTCGCGCACCGCATCGACCATCGGCGGCGGGCCGCACAGGTACACGTCGACATCGCCGCCATTGAGGGCTTCGTCGGCCATGTGCTGGGTCACGTAGCCCTGGCGCGGGTGAGTGGTGTGCGGATCAGCCACGCAGGTCACCAGGTTGAAGTCGGGCAAACGCGCGGTAAAAGCCTGCAACGCCTCAATCATCACCAGGTCCTGATCCCGCGTTACGCCGTAGATCAACCGGATCGGGCGGGTTTCCTGGCGCTGCGCGAGCACTTCAAGCATCGACAGGAACGGCGCCAGGCCGGTACCACCGGCCAGTAACAGCAGCGGCCGCGCCACCTCACGCAGGTAGAAACTCCCCAGTGGGCCGGTGATCGCCACGCTGTCGCCCGGCTGGGCGCGCTCGAGCCAACTGCTCATCAACCCGCCGGGCACGTGCTTGATCAGGAAGCTGGCGCGCGGGTCGCCCGGGCGACTGCTGAAGGAGTAAGCACGTGTTTGCCCACTGTCGGGCACGCTGATATTCACGTACTGGCCGGGCAGGAATACCGGCGCTTGGTCCAGTTCGAAACTCACCTCCAGCGCGGCATCGGCATGTCGGGTGATGCCGGCCAGCGTCGCGGCAAAGTGCGTGGTGCCGGTCTTGCAGGCGCTGGACGGCACCGGCACGGCGATCACGCAGTCGGACTGCGGCACCATTTGGCAGGTCAGTACCTGGCGCGCCTGCGCTTCGTCGGCGCTCAGGGCGTCGTCGATAAAGTCGTCGCCCAAGTCGTAGGCGCCGGTTTCACAGCGGCATTTGCACGTACCGCACACGCCGTCCGAGCAGTCCATGGGCAGGTTGATGCGTTGGCGGAAGGCGGCATCGAGCACCTTTTCCCCCGCCTTGCAGTCGATGAAGCGGGTCACTCCATCCTCGAAGTTCAGGGCGATGGCATACGTCATGGCGGTGTCCTCAGATGTGGTAGATGTCGATGACCTGGTGGATGTAATCGTTTTTAAGCACCACTTTCTTGCGGGTTATCAGCGGCTGCTCGGCACGGATGTCGAGGCGATAGAAGGAGGTACCGAAATAACTGTCGGTGGTTTTGTAGCGGTGGCTGAGGGTGTGCCAGTTGAAACGCAGGTCCACCTGCGCGCCGTCGTCGGCCAGCACTTCGAGGTTGCACAGCATGTGCACGGTGCGCGGCTCGGGCGTGCTGGCGCTGGAGCGCTCAGTCTTGATGCGAAAGATGCGGTCTTCCAGGCCGTCACGGTTGGGGTAGTAGATCAGCGAGATTTCGCGCTGCGGGTCTTCGGTGAGGGTGTCGTGATCGTCCCAGGCGGGCATCCAGAACTCGGCCTTGGGCGAATAGCAGGCCAGCCAGTCATCCCATTGGCGGTCGTCGAGCAGGCGCGCCTCACGGTAAAGAAAATCCAGCAGGTGGTCACGGGCAAGGCTCATGGCTGCACCTCACGGTCGCTGGCAATCAGCCCTTGCTGTTCGCGCTCGAGCGCACGCTGCAGGCTTTGGGCCCAGTGCGCATGCTGGCGCACAAACAAGCCCTCGTCCTCGGTCTTGACCCCGCTGAGCTGCGGTTTCATACCCATGGCCAAGGCATTTTCGTCCGCGCCCTCGACCCACTGCTTGGCGCCACGGCTCAAGTCATTCCACAGGGTGCTCGCGCCCTGGTAACCGGTCTGGCAGGCACGGAACTCCTCGAGGTCATCCGGGGTGCCCATGCCGCTGACATTGAAGAAGTCTTCGTACTGGCGAATCCGCGTGGCGCGCTCCTCGGCGCTTTCGCCGATGGGCGCCATGCAATAGATTGTCACTTCGGTTTTATCCACGGCGAGGGGCCGCACCACGCGGATCTGGGTCGAGAATTGGTCCATCAGGTACACATTGGGGTAGAGGCAGAGGTTGCGGGTCTGGTCGACGATAAAGTCGGCGCGCGCTTGGCCCAGGCGTTCGGCCAAGGCCTCGCGGTGAGCGTGCACCGGGCGCACTTCGGGGTTGAGCAGGCGCGTCCACAGCAGGATATGCCCGTGGTCGAAGGCGTAGACGCCGCCCAGGCTTTTCGACCAGCCATTGGCGTCGACGGTGCGCGTGCCTTCGGCGTCGTAGTTGCGCCGGCCCATGGTCGCCGAGTAGTTCCAGTGCACGGAGCTGACGTGGTAACCGTCGGCGCCGTTTTCGATTTGCAGCTTCCAGTTGCCGTCATAGACATAGGATGAGCTGCCGCGCAGCACCTCCAGGCCCAAAGGGGCCTGGTCGACCATCTGGTCAATGATGACGCGGGTTTCGCCCAAATAATCGCTGAGTTCCGGCACCGCATCGCTGAGGCTGGCAAACAGGAAACCGCGGTAGTTTTCAAAGCGCGCCAAGCGCTTGAGGTCATGGGAGCCGCCGCAGTCGAAGCTGTCCGGGTAGGCGCCGGTCTTTGCGTCCTTTACCTTGAGCAGCTTGCCGGCGTTGCTGAACGTCCAACCATGGAAGGGGCAAGTGAATGAGCCCTTGTTGCCTTGTTTGCGCCGGCACAACATGGCGCCGCGATGCGCGCAGGCGTTGACCAGACCATGCAGCGCGCCATGCTTGTCACGGGTGATGACCACCGGCTGGCGGCCGATCCAGGTGGTGAAGTAATCGTTGATCTGCGGCACCTGGCTTTCATGGGCCAGGTAGATCCAGCCGCCTTCGAAGATGTGTTTCATCTCCAGGGCAAACAGGTCGGGGTCGGTGAAGATGTCGCGGCGGCAGCGGAATACCCCAGTGGCGGGGTCTTCCTGTACGGACTCGCGCAATTGGCAGGCGAGTCGGTCGAGTGTACTGATCATGGGGCGGGCCCTCCGTTGTTCTTGTATCAGGCGCCCTCACCGTACGTGTTCGCCCTGCCCGTCAATATCCGCTGCCTGCACATCACTATCCGCCAGGCGCACGTCGCTTAACGATGGCGTTTCCAGGTCTGCGACGGCAGTTCGCCGAAGCGTTTGCGATAGGCCTCGGAAAACCGTCCCAAGTGCATGAACCCATGGTCCAAAGCCACCTCGGTCACGCTGCGCGTGCTGCTTAGCTGCAAGCGTGCATGTACGCGTTCGAGTTTGCAGCGGCGTACGTAATCGCGCGGCGACAGTCCCACCTGGCGCTCAAACAGGCTGTACAGCGAACGTTCACTGACGTTGGCCACGGCCATCAACTGCTCGACGCTGATGTCATCGCCCAAGTGCTGCTGGATAAATTCGTGCACCGCTTCAAACCCACCGCCGTGGGCAGCCCGGGGGGTCACCCGCAACACATTGCTGCCTAGCAATGCCAGCAGCTTGTTGGCCAAGATGCGTTCGTACAGGCCTTGCATGTGGGGCTCGGCAGCGTTTTCCGCCTCATGGCAGATCAACCCGAGCAACGGCAGGAAGCCGCCCATTTCACTGAGCGCGTGACGGGCCGTCGTGAAGCGGACCCCCGCCCGCGGCAGGCTCCAGTGCTGCTCCAGGCAGGCGTTTTCCAGCAGGCGCACCGGCAGTTTGATGATGAATTTTTCGCAGTCGGCGGAATAGGTCAGGTCTACCGGGTCGTCCGGGTTGATCAGCAGGATTTCCCCCGGCCCGAACACATCCTCCTCGCCACGGGAGTTGGAGCGGCAATGCCCGCTCAAGAGGATCTGCAGGTGGTAGATGGTCTCCAGCGCCACCGACATGACCCGCACCGGTGCGCCGTAGCTGATGCGGCACAGGTCCAGGCTGGCGAAGGTGCGATGGCTGATACTTGCCCGGGGCCGGCCCCTGGGAGGCAGGCGAATGCAGTGGCTGCCCACATGCTGGTTGACGTAGTCCGACACCGCGTAGGCATCGGCACCCTGGAAAATCTGGCTGCGCTCACTCAATAGCACGGTCATGGTCGCGACTCTTTTATCGTTATTGGGCTCAGGCTGACGCTTGGGTAGGGGGGCGTCCAATATGGATAAAGTCTGGAGGGATACCCTGGAGGTATCGTCGGGCGTGGCGCTCGCGACCTAGCGATACCCCCGCGCCTGAACATCGAACAACTCGGCATAGCGCCTACCCGCCGCCATCAGTTGATGATGACTGCCCTCCTCCAGGATTCGCCCGCCGTCCAGCACGATGATGTGGTCGGCATTGCGCACGCTGGAGAATCGATGGGAAATCAACAACGTCATGCGGCCCTTGGCGTGTTCGCGAAAGTGCTCGAACACCGCCGCCTCGGCGCCGGCGTCCAGCGCCGCCGTCGGTTCGTCAAGAATCAGCAGATCCGCCTCCTGGCGCATATATGCGCGTGACAAGGCAACCTTCTGCCATTGCCCACCCGACAACTCCTGGCCGCCAAGCCAGCGCCCTAACTGTGTGCCGTAGGTCTTGCTCAGGCGTTCGATGAACTCGGCGGCCACCCCCTGGGTTGCAGCCGTGCGCCAGCGCGGCTCGTCGTTCAACGCATCGACGTCACCCACGCCAAGGTTCTCGCCGACGGTCATCTGGTAGCGGATGTAATCCTGAAAAATCACCCCAATGCGCTGGCGCAGTGTCTGTTCATCCCAGTCTTGCAAGTCGCTGCCATCCAGCAGAATACGCCCCTCGTGCGGGGTATACAGGCGCGTGAGCAGTTTGATCAGGCTGGTTTTGCCCGAGCCATTCTCGCCCACCAGGGCCAGGCTTTGCCCCGGCGCCAAGTGCAGGTTGATGTCAGCCAATGCCGGCCGCTCAGCGCCGGGGTAACTGAACCCCACGTGCTCGCAACGCAGACCGTCGCCGGGAAGCGCGCCCTGGGTAAGCCGGCCACTCGGCACGACCACTGGGGTTAGCAGGTACTCATAAAGGTCTGAGAGAAACAGACTGTCGTCATACAGGCCGGCAATCGCGCTGAGGCTGGCGGTGATCGCGCTTTGCCCCTGCTTGAACAGCACGATGTACATGGTCATCTGCCCCAGGCTGGTCTGGCCGCGCACGGTGTCCAGCACCACCCAGGCGTAAGCCACATAAAACGCCGCGGTGCCCAGCAGGCCCAGGGCAAAGCCCCAGGCATCGCGGCGCACCGTCAACTGGCGGTCTTCGGCGTACAAGCGCCGGGCGTTGTCGCGGTAGCGCTTGAGGAACAGCGGCGCCAGGCCGAACAGCTTGACCTCTTTGGCGTGGGTCTCATGGGACAGCAGCGATTCCAGGTAATTCTGCTGACGGGTCTCCGGCGCACGCCGGTGGAACAGGCGAAACGCATTGCCCGAGAAATGCGTCTCGGCGAAGAAAACCGGTAAGGCGCCGACCACCAGAATCACCAGCGCCCACGGCGAAAAGTGCACTAACAACACGGCAAAGCTGACCAGCGAGATCAGGTTCTGCACCAACCCCAGGCCCTTGGTGACCAGGCTCAGCGGCCGTGTCGACGCGCCCTGGCGCACGCGCACCAGCTTGTCGTGGAACTCGGCGTCTTCAAATTGCGTGAGCGAGAGGGTCTGGGCCTTCTCCAGAATCATCAGGTTGACCTTCACCCCCAACTGCACCCGCAGCAACGATTGCTGCATTGACAACGCACGCTGAGCGGCGGCCAGCAGCCCCAACACGCCCGCCTCGGCCAGCACGTATTGCATCACGGGCCACACGGGTGCCTGGCTGCCGGCTGCATGAATCTGCATCGCATGCACCACGCCATCGACAATACGCTGGCCGATCCAGGCAGCCAGCGCAGGCAATAGACCTGCAACGATGGTGGCCAGCAGCAGGCCTATGAATAAGGGGCGCGACGTCCCCCAGACCAGCTTCAGTGCCCTGCGCGCCTGGATGGAAAACGCGCTCAATCGATTGAACAGCACCATCAATGGCATGGCCTCCGTGTGGGGGTTAGGGGTGAGATGGGTAAATTATGACAGGCGATGACGTCGCGCACATCCAACGGCGAGCCGACGCGTCGCACCAGCCGGGTAATAAAAATAGGTGATCTTATAAAACCACAAAATAACAATATCTAATAATTAGCTTATTCTAAAAAAGACTTTCCCCGCAGTTTTTTATAGAGATATCTTCACTTCACAAACCGACCCCATGCCTGGCGGAGGACGTACCCCCCGACATGGATCTCCATCGATATGCCCGATATTTCTCACCCCGCCCCGCTGAAAAAATTCCACCTGTCGCTGTTGACCAGTTCGCTGCTGGCGGCGGTACCCGCCCACCGGCCGCGCGGCGGTGCCGGAGGTGTTTCCTGACGGCTACTACCCGCTGAACAACATCAAGGACCGCGACTACACCAAGCTGGCCTACGGCTTCTGATTCACATCGCCAAACGAGGGCACCCCCATTGAACACCTCCAACTTGATGAGCCGTCTGCTGGCCCCCTGCGCCCTGGCGATCAGCCTGGCCGCCTGCTCACCTTCGGATGACCAGGCGCAAGCGAACAAAACCCTGAACATTGCATTTTTTGGCGACAACACCACCCTGGTCAGCGTCGACCCCTTCCAGGTGTACTGGCTGGAACACCGCGTGCTGCTGCGCAATGTCGCCGAGTCGCTCACCGACCAGGACCCGGCCACCGGCAAGATCGTCCCCTGGCTGGCCAAGAGCTGGGAGATCAGTGACGACGCGCTGACCTACACCTTTCACTTGCGCGACAACGTGACGTTCAGCAACGGCGAGCGCTTCGACGCAAAAGCGGTAAAAACCGCGTTCGACAACGACAAGGCGCTGGCCACCCAGCTGCCGGCGACCTTCGGCGCCACCTACCTGGCAGGTTATGACCACGCCGCGGTCTGACGTGAAGCAATAGGACAGCCGCACGTTCTTCGTTTCGCCCGTGGCATTGACCGCGTAGAACACTTCCCGGACAGCCAGTCGCCGAGTTTGCAGCTTGAGAAAACCCGTCAGCCAGATTTGCCGATAACGTTTCATTTGGTCTTCAGTCAGCGGTGAACGCTGGCTCCGCGCTTATCGCTTATATCGTTCCGACTGATAACGTGAGTGGCGAGGATTCTTCGCAGCACAGAACCGATACGAACGCCTGTGACACTGCGCGCTCAAGCCTGCGTGTTACACTTCCTGCCGGACCTGATCCGCTTCAGAATCCAGCGCAACCACTGTCGCACCATGGTTGGTAATGCCGAAAGGAATGTGCACAGATGGCGCAACTGCGCTAGTCGATTGTAGGTGCCCAGATTGATCATCAAAGAAGATGTGCGGTTTCAATACACCTAAAATCCTGCCTTTCTCGATGCCACCTAGAAAGAATGCGTCGTTAGCCATGACACCCCAACTTTTGAGTGTATTCATTGCACGCTCATGAGACGGCGCATTGCGGGCTGTGACGATTGAGACACGTATGCGGTTTTCGTAGTCAGGATTGAGCTTTTTATGTTGCTCCTCGACCGACTGGATTTTGGATATCCGCACCATGAACTCCTTCAGCGGCCCCGGGTTATGGGGCTGCATAACGTTCTTCACTTCATGCGCATGGAACTCAGACAATCCAGAGGCCTGCATGATTGTTTCGGACTCATCACCGGCAAGGACGCCGTCAAAGTCGAACGCGATGCGTAGGGTTTTATCCGTTTCGTCGTCTTCGAATTTTGAATCGAGCACCTGGCCAGCCGGGTACCCGGCCTTGATAGCCGCTTCCACGTCTTTTTTGTCACCCGACAAAAATAAAGCGATGTTCAGAGCAGGTATGTATTCATAAGGGGATTTTCCCTGCATGAAAATCGCCCGTGTCATCCCAAGGCCGTAGTGCTCGATAGTCTTCAGCACGCGCAGCCCAGTATCAGGATCGTTGCGCGAAAGCAGTATGACCTCAACGAGCGGATCCGTAGGATCGACGCTCAGGTCATTCACTGACAGCAAGCGCTTGATGAAGGGGAACGCTATCCCCTTAGGAAGCGGGACGTGAAGATTTTTTTGCTGAAACTTGCGGTATTCCTCCTCCCCCTGACTCTGAAACACTGCGTCCGATGCCAGCAAATCAAACACAGCGCTGGAAGCGACGCCGATCACCAGGCGATTTTCTAACTCGTAGGGCATTGAAACCTCTCTGGATGCCTCTAAACGCAAATATGGATAGGCATTGAACATGCCGATCGATTTCAAGCACACATCGCGCCTTCTCCCACGCACAGTCAGGCATATCAATCTTCAAATCAATCTGCTGGTTGCTTTATTACGGGTGGATGCAGAAGGTTTACGTTTAGTGGAGCAGCGCGTCGCCGAAGACACCGCCAAAATTGAGGCACTGCGCACCGGGCCTTCGCAGCGATCACCTCGTCTATTCACGCCAGCAAGCCAAACAAACCAAGGAACGGTCAAAAACCCACGCCATATCGTGTTCTATCGTGGGGCAAACGACGACGTGATCGAGGTCGTCAGACTCCTTCATGACGCCATGGAAGCGCAGTTGCACTACCCCGCCAATTTCAATCGCGGCGTAAAAGCGTATTCGGTGCCACGCCAAACGCCTTGCGAAACGCATGGCTGAAATGCGAGAAGTCAGAAAACCCGAAGTCCAGCGCCGCCTCAGACACCGAGCGCACCTGGCCCCGCTCGATCGCTTCTCGGCTGGCATTCAGGCGCTCTTTCCAGATCTCTGCAACGGGGGTTTTTTGGTAGCGGGCGAAGGCCCGTGTAACGGTGCGGGTGGATACATTGTGGGCTTTGGCGATGGCTTCAATCGACAGGTCCGGCTCGGTCAGGTGGCGTTGGATGTACTGCATGATGCGGCCGTAGAGGTCCATTTCCTGATGGCTGGTTTTCAGGTCCTGGAGTTCCAGGCTGATCACAAGCAGATCAAGCACAGCACTTGAGTAACGATTGGAGATGCGCTCATCCTGCAGCGACGCAGGCGTGCTCGCGGCCTGGTGCAGCATTTCGCGCAAGGGCACTACACCAGGACGCCGGTCGTCGAGGACCATCGCGGTGTATTCTGCAATACGCGGCAGGCGCTCGGTGAGCAACGCTCTGGGAATACGGATCAAGTGGTTTTCGGTACCACCCAGGCTGAAGCGAAACGCCTGGGTTGCGTCATAAAGAAACAAATTTCCCGTTGCCAGGTTGGCTTTTCTTGAGCCTTGTTCGATTTGCCCATGGCCCTTTCGAGCGAAACCCAACCATAAATCTTCAGCCGGGCCGCTGCGCAGGTGCTGTTCGGAACGCTCCCAGTAATGCAGCGGTGAAGACAGCGTACAAATGTCCAGCGCGCCGACTGTATTGAGGGTGAGCGAGCCATCAAAACGGCTCTGGGACAAGGGTTTGCTATCGGCCGCCAGGCAATGGCGACAGACCACTTCTTTCCAATAATCAAACCGACGTGTTGCAGGGACGGCAAGGGTCGAATACTGAGTGTTCGGGTTCATGACGCTGACCTCGACAACGATGCAATAGGCGCGCGAGAAGTTGTAACGAGCGGCCGATTGTCAGCCATCGAAGCAATTAACACGCCAAATGCAGTGGCAGGTCGGCTGTAGCAACGGTAACTACGATGCGAAGCGAGCCGCTCTTGATCTTGATCTGCTTTTGATCTCAAGCGCCCCGTTAAACCACGCTGGCCGTAATTCGACAGGGATTTGGGGGGTAAACCGGCAGGGATGCCGGTTTAGCCGCCCCGCGCCATGGATGGCGA
>NZ_LYSO01000159.1:0-11221 GCF_001728935.1 Pseudomonas sp. AP42 | reverse complement strand
AAAAGTGAGCCGCCGTCAGGGCGGAACCCTAAGCGGCCGTTACCGCAGGAACGGATATGTACACAATCCAACTGTATTGACTGCCAGGCCGCCTTCGCGAGCAAGCCCGCTCACACAGTTTGATCGCGGGGTGTCAGGGAGATAGGCGTCGGCTGGCAGGCCGTCTTCGCAGGCAAGCCAGCTCCCACATTTAGATCACGGGGTGTCAGTTAGATCAGCGTCGGCTATCGGGCCGTCACGGGTTCAGCTTCGTATCGATGTTGCGTATCGCCCGTCGAGAGGTACACCCAGCAGAGTTATCGACGACGCCTGCGCAGCAAAGGCCAGTTGGAGGCGAGCGCACCCGGCTCAGCGTCACGCCCGGCAACTCGCACCAGGTCGGGAAACTCAAGCAACAAAGCTCGATTACCCCGGCCAATATGCTCCATCACCGCCAGGGTAATGTTTTCCCGCACCATGCCCGTCGAAACGTAATACATGGCCCAGGCCTGCTCTGGCGTACACAGGCCGATCTGCTCTTCAATCTCTTTGTAGGCCTTGTAGTCGTCTGACTCTAAATAGCGCTGATCACCGCCCTGGCGCATGCTGTCTCCCTCCCCGGCCCCATCCCCATCACGTACCGCTTTTAACCTTGGTCCAGACCCGCGTGCGAATACGCTCGGCCTTCAGCGGCAAGGGCTCAAGCGGAACCAATGTCGCCATGGTCTTTTTATCGGGATAGATCCAAGGGTTATCCCGCAACTTCTGCTCGACAAACTTCGTGGCATCTTTGTTGGCGTTGGGATAGAGCATGTAGTTGGACGTCTTGGCTATCACCTGTGGCCGCAGCATGTAGTTGATGAATTCCAGAGCGGCCTTTGGGTGGCGAGCGTCCTTGAGCAACACCCAGTTTTCAGACCAGACCAACGCCCCTTCCCGCGGCAGGCTGTAGGCAATCTTGCGGCCACTGTTGGACTTTTCATTAATCGCCTGCGCCGCCAGTGCACCATTGGCCCAGCCGACGACCGCACAGATATTGCCGTCTGCCAGGTCGGTGTCGATTCTCGACGAGTCGAAATAGAGTACATAGGGACGGATTTTCAACAATAGCGCCTGGGCCTTCTGGTAATCCTCTGGGTCAGTGCTGTTACTGGGCAGCCCCAGGTAGTGCAAGGCAATGGAAATGATCTCGCTGGGGGAGTCGAGCATGGCCACGCCACAAGACTTGAGCTTGCTGATGTTTTCTTCTTTGAAGATCAGGTCCCAGCTGTCCACCGGCGCGTCATCACCGAGTGCCGCCTTGACCTTATCCACGTCGTAGCCAATGCCGGTGGTACCCCAGACATAGGGCACGGCGTAGCGATTACCGGGGTCATTGACCGCCAGCAGGGACAGGATGTCAGGGTCGATGTGCGACAGATTACTCAACTGCGCACGATCCAATGGTTGCAACACCCCGGCCTTGATCAAGCCGGGCAATACATTGGAGGTGGCCACCACCAGGTCATAACCGGTGCGCCCAGCCATGACCTTGCTTTGCATGGTTTCGGCGCTATCGAAGGCATCCATATGCAGCTTGATGCCGCTCTCCTGCTGGAATTGCTTGGGCGTCTGCGGCTCAAGAAAGCCAAACCAGTTATACAGATACACCGAATTTTCAGCGGCGGCTGCGGGCGTGCTGATTACAGCGCCCATAAACGAAGCTAAAAAAATAGCTCGCAAGTGTGCTCGACTCATATGACTATCCCTGTCCACACGACGCGCCTTCATGGCTATCGTAAGCTCGGGGTGAATATACCGAGCCTCGACGAATAGTAAATACCTACAAGTACTTAGCTCTGGCCTGCAAAGCCCTAACCCTAAAGGGGTAGAACATGTCGCTTGACCTTCATAGCCTGGCTTGGCACCGATCGGTTGGAAAACTGATCATGCAGCTCAATCGCCCGGAGTTCTGGAGTTCGTTGATTCGCGTACTGAATGAATATGTGCAGATAGACAATTGGGTGGTGCTGGTTTTCGGCGACCACGCAGTGCGTGTGATCAGCCTGCCCGAGGTGGCAGACAGCGAAGAAATCGACGCCTTTATTCACCGCTATGTGAAAGGCCTGTATCTGCTGGACCCGTTCTATATCGCGGATCGAGAAAACCCACAGAGCGGGTTCTTCCATCTGCTCGATATTGCGCCGGAACACTTCCGGGAAACCGAGTACTACCAACAATATTTTGCGCAGTACATCTCGGTCGATGAGGCGCAATACAACGTACGGCTGGATGCCGACAGAACGTTGTGCATGTCATTTGGCAGCAACCTGCGCTTCACCCAGGCGCAGATAACGGTATTGGATATGATCAAGCCGTGGGTAACGGCAATGATGCATCAACGCATGGGCTTTGAAACTGACCCGGCAAAAAACCTCGCCGAGCCGACCCCATGGGCCGAGGCACTTACTCAGTTGGAAACACACGTAACGACGCGTGAAAAAGACGTGCTCAAGTTACTGCTCAGTGGGTTCTCCAACAAAGAGATCGCGGGCAAGTTGTCGCTGTCGACGGAAACCATCAAGGTTCACCGCCGCAATATCTACAGCAAGCTGAATATCAAATCTCAGTCGGAGCTGTTTGCGCGGTTTTTTATGCCACGGCAGGAGATTACCTCGACGCTTTGAAGGGGGGCGGTGCGCTGGCGCGGTAAATTGCGCACAAACAAAAACGCCGATCATCACTGATCGGCGTTTTCGTTAAATATGGAGCGGGAAACGAGACTCGAACTCGCGACCCCGACCTTGGCAAGGTCGTGCTCTACCAACTGAGCTATTCCCGCAAATGGCGTCCCCTAGGGGACTCGAACCCCTGTTACCGCCGTGAAAGGGCGGTGTCCTAGGCCACTAGACGAAGGGGACACGCTACTGAAACACATGGTGTGTGTTCCAGTGCCCAGAGGCCTTGTCCGAAGACTTGGTCCTGGTTTCACTCAATGCCGCCCGAGGGCCACACTGCTTGTAAATTGGAGCGGGAAACGAGACTCGAACTCGCGACCCCGACCTTGGCAAGGTCGTGCTCTACCAACTGAGCTATTCCCGCATATGGCGTCCCCTAGGGGACTCGAACCCCTGTTACCGCCGTGAAAGGGCGGTGTCCTAGGCCACTAGACGAAGGGGACACACGTACAACATTCACTCCCTACCGCGTTTCGCTGTGTGCTTTACGCTGTAAGTGGCGCGCATTCTATGGATGGATTGAAAGGTCGTCAACCCCCAAGGATAAATTTATTTAAATCAATGACTTCGCCATGGTTTCACGGCCTTCGCGGGCATTGGTACCGTCCGAGCCTTGGCGCCTATATTCTGGCGTTCGACAAGGCGCTATAGTTCACCCAGGCAAATGATGGCAATGTGCATCCATTCAGGCAATGCCTACCTATATAGAAGAAATCACCTGGGCAACTGGTCGATCGGTCCTATCCGCCGGATGACCCAGTCACTACACTCCACAGCAAACCCTATTAAAGAGGTCACACCGGTGACACCACTCATGATCACCCTGCTGGTAATAGCCGGGATCGTAATACTGATCGCCATTGGCTACATGAACCACGTGGTGGAAAACAACAAGCTGGAAAAGAAGCGCACCGAGATCGAGCTTAACGATCGGCTGCGTCGCTGCGGTGAAATCACCGAGACCTTCCCCGGCCAACTGATGACCCCAGCGCTCAAGCTGTTGCTGGCTCGCCTGGAGCTGAACGTCAACCAGCGCCTGTTGAACCTGAACAAGTCCAGCGCACCCCTCAAGGCGCGTATCACCGAACTGAATGCGCTGATCGCTCAAGGCGAGTCGATTCCGGTGGCCAACCCGCCGGCGCCGATCCAGACCGAAGCCAAGGCCAAGGACGTGCGCTTTCTGCTCGAAGCCCTGCACGGCCAAGTCACCCGCGCCGCCCAGGACGGCTTCCTGCCGACCAACGAGGCCAAGCACTGGATCAAGGAAATCCGGCATATCCTGGTGCTGCTGCACATCGAGTTTTTCAACAACCTCGGCCAGCACGCCCTGCTGCAAGGCCAACCCGGCCAGGCACGCCTGGCGTTCGAGCGCGGCGTGCAGTACCTGCGCAAACAGCCGGAGCCGGTGCTCTACAGCGCCCAGTTGCAACTGCTGGAATCCCAATTGGCGCGCGCCAACTCCACAGTGCTGACCAACAGCCAGCCTGCCGAGGACGAAGTCAACGAGTTGACCGAGGGCTTGAAAGTTGTTGACGCTGACGCCGAGTGGAAGAAGAAAGCTATTTACGATTGATGGCAACGCGAAGGCAATGTTCATAGCAACGAAGATCAAAGGTGGGAGCTGGCTTGCCTGCGAAGACGTCGGATCAGCAAAGATGGATGTTGACTGACCCGCCGCTTTCGCGAGCAAGCCCGCTCCCACAGTTCGATTGTGGGGTGTCAGGTAGGTGAGCATCGGCTCGCTGGCCAGCTCCCACAGTGAAATCATCACATGCCATCAATGTGCACCTATCCCCCCGCTCCCGACTAGCGTAAAAAAGTGCCCCTCACTCCGTGAAATTAGAGGCCTGTTATGCCTGTCGCCGTGATTGATGGACAACCGCTGCACTATATCGACCAGGGCGCCGGCCCCGTCGTGCTACTGGGTTCGAGTTACCTATGGGCCAGCGACATGTGGGCGCCGCAGATTGAAGCGCTGTCGCAGCAATACCGCGTAATCGTCCCCGAATTGTGGGGCCACGGGGAGTCCGGCCCGTTGCCAGCACTCACCCATTCCCTGGATGACCTTGCGCGCCAGGCCCTGGCACTGCTGGATCACCTGGACATCGCACAGGCCAACCTGGTGGGCCTCTCGGTCGGCGGCATGTGGGGCGCACGCCTGGCGCTGCTGGCTCCCGAGCGCATCAACAGCGTGGTACTGATGGACACCTACCTCGGGGCCGAACCAGAAGCAACGCGCCAGTACTATTTCTCGCTGTTCAAGATGATCGAAGACGCCGGGGCGATCCCCGAACCGTTGCTGGATGTGATCGCACCGATCTTCTTCCGCCCGAACATTGACCGAGAATCCGCGCTGTACCAGGATTTTCGCCAGTCATTGCAAAGCTTCCCCAAAGAACGCTTGCTGGACAGTATCGTGCCGCTGGGCCGGCTGATCTTCAGCCGCGAAGACATCCTGGCGCAATTACCTGGATTGGACTCCGACACCACCCTGGTGATGTGCGGCGAGCAGGACAAACCCCGGCCACCGGCCGAGTCCGAGGAAATGGCCGAACTGATTGGTTGCAGCCTGATCCTGATCCCCGAAGCCGGGCATATCTCCAGTCGCGAGAACCCGGATTTCGTCAACGAGGCGCTGCTGACCTTCCTCGCCAACCACGCCTGATCGCCCTGCCCTCAGATCGCAGCGCCTTCGCTGCGATCAAAGGCGGAAATGCCCCACCATGCCCTTGAGTTGCGCGCCCAACTGCGCCAACTGGATGCTTGAGGCGGCATTGTCTTGCATGCTCAACGCCGAATGATCGGCACTCGCCCGAATACTGGTAACGCTGCGGTTGATCTCTTCGGCCACCGAGCTCTGCTCCTCGGCGGCGGCGGCGATCTGTTGGTTCATCTGCTGGATCAATGAAACGGCCGCCGCAATGCTGCCCAGGGCCCCTTCGGTCTCCAGCGCATCACTGACCGCCAGCTTCACCAGCTCGCCACTCTGCTGGATTTGCTGCACCGAGGACTGCGCCGCACTGCGCAGCGTGCTGACCAGCCGTTCAATTTCCTCGGTCGATTGCTGGGTGCGCTTGGCCAGTGCCCGCACCTCATCGGCCACCACCGCAAAGCCACGCCCTTGCTCACCGGCACGCGCCGCCTCAATCGCAGCGTTCAAGGCCAGCAAGTTGGTCTGTTCGGCCACACTCTGGATCACACTCAAGACGGTACCAATGTTCTGGATTTGCGCACTGAGGCTTTCGATGCTGGCGCTGGCACTGTTGCTGGATGTGGCCAGCAGTTCGATACGCTGCAGGCTCATGCGCACCACCTGCTGGCCGCTATCAACCTTGGCATCCGCGGTCTGCGCGGCCTGGGCCGCCTGCTCGGCATTGCGTGCCACATCGTGCACCGTGGCGGTCATCTGGTTCATCGCCGTGGCGACCTGTTCGGTTTCGTCCTTCTGGCTGCTGACCTCGGCAGTGGTTTGCTCGGTGACGCTGGACAGCGAATGCGCGGAACTGGCGAGCTGTTCGATCCCCGTCTGCAACCCACTGACCATCTGGCTCAAGCTGTTGCCCATCTGCTGCATCGCCTGCATCAACTGGCCGATTTCATCACGCCGGCTGACCTCCATGCGCCCACTCAGGTCACCCGAGGCGATCTGCTGGGCCACGGCGATCACCGCGCGCAACGGCGCAACAATCAAGCGGGTGATCACCCACGCAGCGATCAAACCCACCAGCAGTGCCAGAGCAGATGAACCGATGATCAACAGCGTGCTGTGCTGCAACTGGGTTTGCATGGACTGGTCCTCGGCGGCGTACGCCTGGTTGACCCGGCTGACCACTTGCTCGGCGCGGTCATGCAATTGCGTGTAGACCACTTTTTCCTGGGCCAGCAGCCCGGTGTATTCGCCGAGCTTTTCACTGAACGACGCGATATGCCCGGCGACTTCATTGAGTACGGTCTGGTAGCCGGGGTCCTTGACCGTGGTTTTGAGTTTCTCGACTTCAGCCAGGGCCTGGTCGGCTTGCTCGATCTTGCCCTGCCCGGCGTCGTCTGCGTCTGCCCTGCGGCTCTGGTCCAGGCGCACCCGTGCTTCGTTCATGGCCTGCAACATCAGCCGCGACACCTGGCTGACTTGCCCTGCCTGCTCGATAAACTCCGCGCCCTCCTTGCCTTGGCTTTCCTTGAGGCCGTAGGCACCGTCATCCGCCAGCCCGGCTTGCAGCACATCCAGGTTATTGGCCACGCTGGACACCGACCAACTGGCCATTTCCAGGGCGAGGTCTTTGGTCTGGGTCAACTCGACGAACTCATCGAATGCCTGGCGATAGGCGACCAAGGCTTGCTCAACGTCGCCCATCACCCGCTCGTTGCTGGCGGACCGAGCCTTGAGGCGCGTGGCCTGGGCCAGCAGCGCATCGACACTGGCATGCAGGGCATCAACGGCCTTGGGGTCGGCGTGCAGCGCATAGTCTTGTTCGATCAAGCGCACCTTGAGCAGGTCGCTGTTAAGCGTCGACATCGACGTGAGGCCTTCGAAGCGCTGGCCGATGGTCTGCAGGGACCACACACCGATGGCCGCGACCAGGGCCGTCAGCAGCAGTACCAGGGTAAAACCCAAACCGATTTTTTTTGCCATACCGAGGTTGGCGAAACGTCGTTGCACGCCCGAAATCATTGCACTTGATCCTCTTGCAATGGCAAATGCCATAGGCCAGGTTTACAAGCAGCGAGATTCGCAACCCCGAGGCACTGAGCACAAGCCGCTGGCGCCGGAATAATGGCAAAAAGCTACATGTGCGTCGTTTTCAGAATGGTCGAGGTCGATCTTGCCGCGCCCATGGCGCGAAACAGCGTCAATGCGCGTTGATCGGCGGCGTAGGCCACATTGATACGCAGCCATTCGCTGCGCTCACCCGTGGGGCTGAACAACGCCCCCGGCGACAGCAACACACCGAGCCGCTGGGCGCAGGTTTGCAGCCGCGAAGGGTCGGCCAAGCCGGGTCGCGCCCACAGGAACATACCGCCCGCGGGCGCGGCAAATACCTGCCACTCTTCATCTTCCAGCACCTGCAACGTCGCGGCCATCTGCGCGTTCAGGCGCTTGCGCAGGCGCTGCACCCACTTACGGTAAGTGCCGTTACTCAACAACGTCGTCACCATGGCTTCGGCAAAACGTGAGGTGCCGATACCTGTCAGGGTCTTGAGTTGGGCCAATTGCGTGATGATCGCGGCACTGGCGCACAGGTAACCCACGCGCAGGGCGCTGCTCAGGGTCTTGGAAAAGCTCGACACATAGATCACCCGATCATCATGGGCCAGCGCCGCCAAGCGTGTGCAACTGGCATGTTGCAGGTCGCCGTAGACGTCCTCTTCGATAATCAGGAAGTCGCGCTCGCGTGCCAGCTCCAACAAGCGCTCCGCCACCGGACGGCTCAAACTGGTCCCTGTGGGGTTGTGATACAGGCTGTTGATGAACAGGCACTTGGGCCGGTGGGTGTGCAGCAGCGCTTCCAATGCCGGGATATCCGGGCCGCCACGGGTGCGCGGCACGTGCAGCAGCGTGACCCCCTGAAAGGCCAGTTGGCGATAGAGGTTGCCATACCCTGGGGTCTCGACCACCACCTCATCACCGGGCTTGAGCAGCGTGCGTATCAGCAGGTCCTGGGCATGGCTGGCGCCATGGGTGGTGAGGATACGGTCCAGGCTGGCGGGCACGTGTATCTGGGTCAGGCGCTTGAGCAGTTGTTCGCGCAACGCCGGCAGCCCCAGAGGCGTGCTGTAGTTGAACAGGCCGCCGGTGTCGGTACGGCTCAGTTCACGGATCGCGTAGCTGATGTCATCGCTTTCGCGCCAGGTGTCGGGTAGCCAGCCGCAGCCCAGCTTCAGCTCGCCCAGCGGGCCATCGGTAAAGGCGCCCCAGCCCTGTTCCGCACCTTCATACCAGTGGTTTTCGTGGGCCGTAGTGGGCTGCGCTACCACAAACCCCGAACCCTGCCTGGGGGCCAGCAGCCCCTGGGCCACCAACCGCTCGAATGCCTCGATCACGCTGGCCTGGCTCAGCAGGTTATCGAGGGCCAATTGGCGAATGGACGGCAAGCGTGTGCCAGGGCTCACCCCCTCCTTGCGAATCCATTCTGCCACCGCGCTGACGATCTGCTGAACAACCGGTACCTGGGCTTGTCGATCAATCCCTAAATCCATGAGCCACTCACTTAAACTGTCTGTTAACCCAAAACAGTTAAGCACAGAAGCCTGTTAAAACCGGTCGCCAACTTTTATTAAACTATTGATTTTATTGAGTTATTTACCTACTGAAACATATTCAGGCACAGCCCACTGCCCGCCATGGAAACGCCCCACAGCACCTGGCTCTGTTTTCGAATGCCGCGCGACCTGCTGTCCTAGATCGCCGTCGCGCCACCGTCCACCGCCAGGGCCTGACCGGTGGTAAACGCTGCGCCATCACTGCACAGGTACAACACGGCGCTGGCGATTTCCTCAACCTTGCCAATGCGTCCGACCGGGTGCATGGCTGCGGCAAACTCAGCCTTGCGTGGGTCAGCCTCATAGGCGCGGCGAAACATGTCGGTATCAATCACGGCCGGGCAGACGGCATTCACGCGGATTTTCTTCTTCGCGTACTCGATGGCCGCTGATTTGGTCAGGCCGATCACCGCATGCTTGGACGCCGCATAGATGCTCATCTTCGGTGCCGCCCCCAACCCCGCCACCGATGCGGTGTTGACGATGGCCCCGCCGCCCTGGGCCAACAGCAACGGCAGTTGATACTTCATGCACAGCCACACGCCTTTGACATTAACCCCCATGATGGCATCGAACTCATCGAGACTGCCGTCGGCCAGCTTGCCCTTTTCGATCTCGATGCCGGCGTTGTTGAAGGCGTAGTCCAGGCGCCCATAGGTGGCGACGGTCTGTGCCATCAACTGCTGCACGTCCGTATCGAGGGTGACGTTGCAGCGTACAAATATGCCTTCGCCACCGGCCTGGTGGATCAGTGCCACAGTGCCCTCTCCTCCCGCCACATCGAGGTCAGCGACCACCACTTTCAAGCCTTCGGCGGCGAATGCCAGTGCGGTGGCGCGGCCGATACCAGCGGCGGCGCCGGTCACCAAAGCGACCTGGCCGGAAAACGTCATGCTCATGGGAACTGTCCTGTGGGGTTAATTGCGGTGAAGCGAGTCTAGCCAACGCCGGCAGCCGCGCGTCAGCACTATCAGAAGGCCGGTTGGCGCTGCATGAATCGCAGTGATAAAGCCGCCCGGCTGATTATCAGCGAGGCCTATTGCCGGGCATTCGCCGGCCCCGCACCCCCTTGCCCTTCTGCCGCTGAGGGTCTATCACTCATGTTCCATTTCTAAAGAGTCCTTGCCATGACCGCCCAGACCAACCGCCAATTTCTGCTCGCCAAACGCCCGGTCGGTGCCGCCACGCGAGAGACCTTCACCTACCAGGAAGTGTCGGTGGGCGAGCCCCAGGACGGCCAGGTGCTGGTGCGCAACGAATACCTGTCCCTCGACCCGGCCATGCGCGGTTGGATGAATGAAGGTAAGTCCTACATCCCACCGGTAGGCATCGGCGAAGTGATGCGTGCCTTGGGCGTAGGCAAGGTGATTGCCTCGAAGCATCCGAACTTCGCGGTGGGGGACTACGTGAACGGTGCACTGGGCGTGCAGGATTACTTCCTCGGCGAACCCCGTGGTTTCTACAAGGTTGACCCTAAGTTGGCGCCCCTGCCCCGCTACCTGTCCGCGCTGGGCATGACCGGCATGACGGCCTACTTTGCTCTGCTGGAGACCGGCGCACCGAAAGCCGGTGACACCGTGGTGATCTCTGGCGCCGCCGGTGCCGTGGGCAGCATCGCCGGACAGATCGCCAAGCTCAAAGGCTGTCGCGTGGTGGGGATCGCCGGCGGCGCCGAGAAGTGCAAGTTCTTGGTCGATGAGCTGGGCTTCGACGCCGCCATCGACTACAAAAGCGAAGACGTGCCCGCCGCCCTCAAGCGCGAGTGCCCTAAAGGCGTGGACGTGTATTTCGATAACGTCGGCGGCGATATTCTCGACGCGGTGCTCAGCCGCCTGGCGCTCAAAGCCCGCGTGGTGATTTGCGGGGCAATCAGCCAGTACAACAACAAGGAAGCGGTCAAAGGCCCGGCCAACTACCTGTCATTGCTGGTCAATCGTGCACGCATGGAAGGCTTTGTGGTGATGGACCACGCGGCGAACTTCGCGGCGGCGGGTCAGGAAATGGCCGGCTGGATGGCCCAGGGCAAGCTCAAGAGCAAGGAAGATATTGTCGAAGGGCTGGAGACATTCCCGGAAACGTTGATGAAGCTGTTCAACGGCGAGAACTTCGGGAAGTTGGTGCTCAAAGTCAGCTGAAACAACACAAAAACAAATGTGGGAGCTGGCTTGCCTGCGAAAGCGGTGGGTCAGATTAATTAATCTGACCCACCGCCATCGCGGCATAGGTATCTACACAACTGTGCAGTTCGCCGCAGCCACCGGGTAACC
>NZ_LYSO01000158.1:0-11271 GCF_001728935.1 Pseudomonas sp. AP42 | reverse complement strand
CGGCCGTTACCGCAGCAATGGATATGCACACAATCCACTGTGTTGACTGCCAGGCCGCCTTCGCGAGCAAGCTCGCTCCCACATTTTTGATCGTGGGGTTTCAGGTAGATAGGCGCCGGCTGGCAGACCGCAATCGCAGGCAAGCCAGCTCCCACATTTTCGATCGTTGGGGTGTCAGGTAGATAAGCGTCGGCTGGCAGGCCGCCATCGCAGGTCAGCCAGCCCCCTTCACTGAACGCTGATCATCAAAAAACGCCTTCCTGCCATCCACCCGCTCAGACGCCCTCGGCACATTCACACCCTGGCCTTCCGGCTTTTCCACATACCAATAACAATGGCTGACCGCCCGGGTAATCCCCACGTAGGCCAGGCGCAACACTTCGTCTCTCTGCGCATTGTCATAAGGCTCGCTGTCCCCATCCTTGCCCAAACCCGCCATGCGATACACTTGGTTCTTGTACGGCGAACTGGTGACATGCTGACAATCACCCAGCAAAAACACCGCATCCGCCTGCAAGCCCTTGGCACTGTGATAAGTCAGCTGTTTAAGCCTGCGCGCCTGAGGCGCCAAGCTAGAATCAACATTAACTACAGACTGAATATGCTCCTTAATCAATAACTTATCGCTACCTTTTCGATAAAGCATCAGGATCGAATCGCCCCGCTGATAGTGCTCGAGCAACCGCTGCCCCAGTGCCGCGTCGTCACGCTCCAACACCGTGACGGGCACCAATGCCTTGGGCTCGCCACTGGCCTTGGCCTTCTTGCCCGGGATGGCCGGCGCGCTGCGTACGATATGTTCGGCGGCGTCGATGATGTGCTGGTGGCTGCGGTAGTTCTCCCCCAGCATCACGCGGGTAGTGCTGGGCGAAACAAACTCCTTGTTGAAGTCCATGAAGTACTTGGGCGAACTGCCGCGCCAGCCATAGATCGATTGCCAGTCATCCCCCACGCACAGCAACGATGAGCGTTGCGCCCCACGCCCGACGTGCATGGCCGGCCCACGGCTGCGGATTTCCCGCAGGCTGGCGCGGATCCAGGACACGATCTGCGGCGACACGTCCTGGAATTCATCGATCATCAGGTGCGACATCGGCCGCAACAGCGGATCGCTGAGCAGCTTGAGGTTCTCCGGGGTGTTTTCGCCAAACAGGGAGAACATCCGGTTGTAGGTCATGATCGGCGGCGATTGTTCCAGCAGGTGATCTTCCAGGGCCTTCCAGAAAATGCTCAGAGCCTCGAAGAACAGCCGGTCTGGGTCGTCTTTGGCGAAGCTCATCTGGCCAACCGCCGTAGGCACATCCAAACCAAGGTTCTCGATAAACCCGGCTGCCATGACAAAACTGTCCAACAGGGGCGCCGAAGCGAGCTCGCCTTTGACCTTGTAATCAAAGCCCGGCCCGGCCGTGGCATCGCCGCCCAGGCTGCTCAAAAGGCGCTTGGAAGATTCGTAATTATCCAGCCATATCAGCGGCTTATTGCAGAAAGCTTGAAACAACGTGCGCTTCACCGCCCATTCTGCACGCACCGAGAGTTTCGAGTTCGGCCGACTGATCTGCGGGTTTTCGCGCCCATCGAACCCCAACACCACCCAGGCATCCAGCTCCGGGATATAGCCGTGGCAATGAAATTGCGCGCCGTTGATTTCAAAGGTCTGACGGCTGGGTTCGATGCCTTTGATCGGCCAGGCGCCGGCGCGAAACCACAGGTCTTCGATCACATCACAGAGTTCTTCATCACGCTTGGCGGCCAATTCAGTCACGGCCATGCGCTTTTGCACGTCCGGATGATCGCGCTCCAGCTCCTTGAGCTGAAGGCCATGGCGTGCCAGGGGTGCAATCAACTCGCGAAAACGCTGATGGCGGCCATACAAGCGGTGATAACAGGCGTTCATCTGCTGGCGCTGGGCGTCGCTAATACGCAGGTCGAAGGCGTTGCTGTCGGCGTCTTCAAAACCACCGTTGAGGTTCTCAAAGGCTTGCAGCCGTTCAAATCCCGACAGGCTGCGCACCATCGGCAGGATGCGCGAATGAAAGGTGCGCACCACCGCCTGGGCGTCTTTGCTGCCAAGGGGTTGGCCCCACAGGCTGAGAATCTCCATGAGTTTGTTGATGAAGTCCTTGCGCGACTCGCGGGTGAACGTCACCACCGTCATGGAACTTAGCTCAAAGCCCAGGTAATGGCTGAGCAGCAGGATGCGCAGCACCAAGGACGTCGACTTGCCGGCGCCTGCGCCCGCAATCACCGAGGTCGAGGGCGTGTCGCTGAAGATCATCTTCCATTGCGCCGCACTTGGCTGCGCATGGGCTGGCAGCAGCCGCGCGACATCGGCCTTCATGCGTTTCTTCACCTCTGCGGTGAGCGGCAATCGCCAATCGTCGAACAGGCTGTCATCTATGCCTGGTGCGCGGTGCTCATCGGGGCGAAAGTCACGAATCAGCAGGACCTGGCGGCCCTCTTCAATGCCATCGGCCTTGCCCTCGCGGTAACCGTATTCAACGCCCGCCTCATGCCCACTGCGAAAGCCGTCCGCCTGGCCATGCAACCAGGAAAACCGATGCTGCGCACGCAAACGGGTGAGCCCATGGCCGAACAGGCGAGCGGCAAGCCGCTTTAACAGCGGCATTTCAGCCAAGGGGCGCAGTTCGGGGGGTAGATCAGGCTGTTGTTGCGACACGCGGACTCCTGCGGTGAGCTTGTTTTGACCAGGACACCATGGTCGCCGGAAACGCCGCCCAGTTCCAGCCAAATGCTTTGCAGTCATGCAGTTAGGCGATGAAGTGAAAGTGAACACCGGAATAAAACATCGAACAAATAGATAATAATCCGGTAGTTTTTACGCTTTTTCTCGATCATGCGCTGCTGGATGATAGGCCCATCAACAGGAGACGATCATGCTTGAACTTCGACCTTTCACCAGCCTGGGCGGCGCCCACCATGGCTGGCTTGACGCTCATCACCACTTTTCCTTTGCCGAATACCACGACCCCCAGCGCATGCACTGGGGCAACCTGCGGGTGTGGAACGACGACATCATCGCCCCCGGCAGCGGCTTTCCCCAGCACCCGCACCGCGACATGGAAATCATCACCTATGTGCGCGAAGGCGCCATCAGCCATGCCGACAACCTAGGTAACAAAGGCCGCACCGAAGCCGGCGATGTGCAGGTGATGAGCGCGGGCACCGGCATTGCCCACAGCGAGTACAACCTGGAGGCCACGCCGACCAAGATCTTCCAGATCTGGATCATCCCCAATGAGGCGGGCTTGCCGCCGTCCTGGGGCGCCAAACCGTTTCCGCAAGGCAACCGCGAGGGCTTTGTAACGCTGGCCAGCGGCAAGGCTGGCGACAGTGAAAGCTTGCGGATTCGTGCGGATGCACGCTTGGTGGCGGCGAACCTGAAGGCCGGGGAAAGCGCGGAGTACCGGCTGGACAGCGGTCGCCGTGCCTACCTGGTGCCTGCCACGGGCGTGATTGACGTCAATGGTGTGCGGGCACAGGCACGAGACGGTGTGGCGGTTGAGGATGAGCAGGTGTTGCGCGTGACGGCGATTGAGGACAGCGAAATCGTGCTGGTGGACCTCGCCTGATCTCAACGCTTGTTGCTATCTAATGTGGGAGGGGGCTTGCTCCCGAAAGCAGTGAACCAGTCGATATCTTAGTTGACTGACCCACCGCTTTCGGGAGCAAGCCCCCTCCCACACTTCTACCGCATTAGTGTCAGTTATTGGCTGATCGCGCCGTCTACCAACACCTGCGCTTCTTCCACCAGTTGCTTGAGGTGTTCTTCGCCAATGAAGCTCTCGGCGTAGATCTTATAGATGTCCTCAGTGCCCGAAGGCCGTGCGGCAAACCAGCCGTTTTCGGTCATGACTTTCAAACCGCCAATCGCCTGGTTGTTGCCCGGCGCATGGCTGAGGATCTGCTGGATGCTCTCCCCGGCCAATTGCGTGGACGTGACCTGCTCCGGTGACAGTTTACCCAGCAGGGCTTTTTGCGCAGGGGTCGCCTTGGCATCGACGCGAATGGCAAACGGTTCACCCAGGGCATCGGTCAGGCCACGGTAGATCTGGCTCGGGTCCTGGCCTTTGCGCGAGGTCATTTCCGCGGCCAGCAAGGCCGGGATCAGGCCGTCCTTGTCGGTGCTCCACACGCTGCCGTCTTTGCGCAGGAACGAGGCACCGGCGCTTTCTTCGCCGCCAAACCCCAACGAACCTTCGAACAAGCCATCGGCAAACCACTTGAAGCCCACCGGCACTTCGTACAGGCGACGACCGATGCGCGCCGCGACGCGGTCGATCAGGCCGCTGCTGACCACGGTCTTGCCCACGGCTGCGTCGGCACGCCAGTCCGGGCGGTTCTGGAACAGGTAGTCGATGGACACCGCCAGGTAGTTGTTGGGCGCCAGCAAACCACCGGAAGGCGTGACGATGCCGTGGCGGTCATGGTCCGGGTCACACGCAAACGCAACGTCGAAGCGTTCCTTGAGCCCGATCAGGCTTTGCATGGCGTAGCTGGAAGACGGGTCCATACGAATCTGGCCATCCCAGTCGACGCTCATGAAGCGGAAGGTTGCGTCGACCTCGGTATTTACCACGTCGAGGTTCAAGCGGTAATGCTCGGCAATCGCCGACCAGTAGCGCACCCCTGCTCCGCCCAATGGATCCACGCCCAAGCGCAGGTCAGCGCTGCGGATCGCGTCCATGTCGATCACATTGATCAGGTCGGCCACATAGCTGTTGAGGTAGTCATGGCGATGGGTGGTGTCTGCCTTGAGCGCCTGGGCGTGCGTGATGCGCTTGACCCCGGCCAACTTGTTGGCGAGCAGTTCGTTGGCCTTGGCTTCGATCCACTTGGTGACGTGGGTATCGGCCGGGCCACCGTTAGGCGGGTTGTACTTGTAGCCGCCACTTTGCGGCGGGTTGTGGGACGGTGTAATCACAATGCCGTCCGCCAGGCCGCTGGTACGGCCGCGGTTGTAGCAGATGATGGCGTGGGAAATCGCCGGCGTCGGCGTGTACTCATCGCCCTCGGCCAGCATCACATGCACGCCGTTGGCCGCCAGGACTTCCAAGGCACTGGCACCGGCTGGCGTCGACAATGCATGGGTATCCAGGCCGACAAACAATGGGCCAGTAATGCCCTGCGCTTCGCGGTACAGGCAGATGGCCTGGCTGATAGCCAGCACATGCCACTCGTTGAAACTCAGTTCAAACGAGCTGCCGCGGTGCCCGGAGGTACCAAAAGCCACGCGCTGAGTGGAGATCGCTGCATCAGGCTGGCCGGTGTAGTAGGCCGTGACCAGTCGCGGGATATCCACCAGCAACTGGGCTGGCGCCGGTTTGCCCGCAAAAGGACTGATAGTCATGCATAAACCTCGAAAAGAAGGATTCGGAAAAAATGACAGTTTACTGAGAGTTGGACTACTGCGCGACGGTATCGATCCGACAGTCTGAAGAGAAATTTCGGATAATTGAGGTGAGGATATGCACTCGGCCTGACCGGCTGTCAGGCCAGCTCCTACATTGGATAGTTGTAGGAGCGAGCTTGCTCGCGAAAAACTCACCGGCGCCGCGTTTATTCAGGCAGCGCGCATTATCGTTGACGTTTTTCGCGAGCAAGCTCGCTCCTACTCAGTCTGCGCCTGCCGTAGTGACTGCGCCAGCGTATCCAGGGCGATGTCGAGGTTGGGATGGCCACTAAAGGTATGGCTCAAGCGCATATGTTGGTGATGCAAACCACTGAGGCTGAACAGCTCGCCCGGGGCAATCACCACCTGTTGGGCGAGCATGCGCTGGAACACCAGGCGCATGTCCACCGGCGCCGTCGACTGCAACCAGAAACTCGCCCCGGCCACGGGCATGCGGTAATGCACACGCCCTTGCAGACGCACATCCAAGCGGTGACTCATGGCATGGGCCTGCTCGTGAAGGCGCTGACGCAGCGTCTGCAGATGCTGGTCAAACCGCCCACTCTCATAAAGCCGGGCAATGGCGCGTTGTCGGATAGCGGACAGTCGAAATGAACGCAGCAAGAATTGGCGCTGCAATTCACTGCTCATCTGCCGCGCCAACAGGTAACCGAAGGGGGCTTCCGGGCCCAACACCTTTTCGAACGAAGAAAACACGATCAGCCGCTCTGGGTTGACCAGGCTGCGCAAGGCCGGCCCGGGCGGCGCAAAGCTCAGGTCACCGAAGGTATCGTTCTCCAGCAACCAGCAGCCGTGCTGGTCGAGCAGTCGCGCTACGTGCAGCCGCTCGGGTTCGGTCATGGTGTTACCCGAGGGCATGCTGACCACGGATGAGAGCAGCACAAGGTGCACCGGCTCATGGCGCAGCAAGTGCTCCAATGCGGCCAGGTCCGGTCGGCCGTCGGCACGCCAGGGCCATTCAATAACCCGCACGCCAGCGGCCTGTAGCAGGCGCAACACCAGGTAATCGCAGGGCGATTCAACCACCACCACGGTGCCTTTGAGGCCCAGGGCATCAATGAGGATGTCCAGTACGCCTTGAAGGTCGGCCCCCACATACACCTCATCCGCTTGCCAGCAACGGGTGGGCGACGAGGTATAACGAGCGGCCAAGGCGGCGCGCAACTCCCACACACCGCAGGGTTGCGAGGGTTGCAGGTGATGGGGATACCGGCGTACCAGTTGGCGCTCCAGCGCCAGCAGTGCGCCATCGAGCGACCCCAACAGCGCCGGTTCATCACCACTGAGTACCACCATCGCCGGGCGCCGTGCAGCCGTGTACAAACGCTCGAGCAGATCAGTACCGGTCATAAGGGGCGCGTTTGCAGCCACGGGCCAGGCGAAGTAGCCGGATTTGGCCACCGAGTACACTCGGCCTTCCTTTTCCAGCAACGAATAGGCGTACTGAATCGTCGAGATCGACACATTCATGCGCGTCGATAACTGCCGCAGGGACGGCAGTTTCACCGGCGTTTCCCGGCTGACTTCGTTGATCAGGTTGATCATGTAGCGGTACACCGCCTGATAGGCAAAGTCTACTTGCCGCTCCCCGCGAAGGTTCATCGTTGCTCACCGGCGTTGATTGGCGGACACACGTTGCTAACGCCCCGACACTTGGGCGACGCGCGCCTCGGGCCGCGCGAAAGCTCGTTTGCGCGCCCGCGTGCCGCGTCCTTCCAACAGCGGGCGCTTACGGTACAGGTGCTGCAACAGCGGCAGCGGCAACCCACTGGTATCCACCAGCCACTGGTGCAGGATGTCCGCTGCGGGTTTGCCCTGTAGTGCCTTGTGGAGTTCGGGGAGCGCCACCAGCATGCCGGGATGGCATTGACGCAAGAAACTCTCCAACCGCTCGCCATGCTGAACAAAAGGTGCAAATAACAGGCAGGTCAATTGGCTGTCGTCCAGACCCGAGAACTCCTGGATGTAGGCGGAGGACAGCAACTGCCCTTCCCGCCCGGACGCTTCTTTGATCAGCGCGACCGGCACGTGCCGGCGATGCAGGAAGTCTGCCGCACGACGAACAAACCCCGCGACGCCATGTTCGTAGGAAAGCTCACGCAGGCACTGGGCCTGCACGCCGTGCAAATGCGCCATGAGCAATGGGTTGGGATAGGCAGGATGGCTGAAATGGAACTCGAACGGGTCCCGCTTGTGGACGAGAAACCCGGTGAGCAGTGGCGCATGGCCGACGTCGGCGTCTTTGAGCAGGTCGGCGATGCCGATATAGGCCAAATGACGATGCCCGCACCGGCCCGGACTTTCGTTGCCCGCATAGTGCTCGCCATAGAGGTCGCGATAGCAACCCACACTCCACTCCTCCATGCGTGCAAACCATGCATTGAGCGACGATGGCTTGGCGGGCGCAAAGGTAAGGCCGGTCGCCAGCGCGCTTTTTTTCAGCCACGCGATGTATTGGCTTTGCTTGCGTGCTGAATCACCGCTGACCAGGGCATGCACGCCGCCGTTCCAGGTAGCGACCCGCTGATAGAAATCGCCCAAGGCCAGGAGCGTGTCGTCGCACAGGGCGGCACGGATATCGCCGGACGTCAGGTGCCCGATCATCAGCTTGTTACGCTGGCTGATTTCCCGAGCGGCACTGGACGCCGGGCGCTGATGGTTGAACGGCAGCACCTCATGGTTTTCCACCATCAACAGCTCTACCCGTGGGTCGTCATGGAAGAACAGCGCTGCGTAGCCTTGATTCAAGGAGTCGAGCGTTGCCTGAGTCATACCGGCATGCCGCAATGTTGCCACCCGTATTTGAAACGTCTTGGGCGAGCGGCCAGCAATGGTCAGTTGCGCCGCACGCAGCAACGCGAGGGTGTAGCTGCTCACTTCGCCGCCACCATGGGCGATCAGTACTTTGTAATTGCCCACTTGTTCCATGCCGCCTGCGGCCACCACGATTCGCTGAACGAGCAATTGAAGTGACGTTCGTTCGGCGCGCGTAAAGTGCCCGATTAAACGTTGCAGAACTTGCTGGCAAACATAGCTCATGGCTTGTTCATGAATAGTGCTCATCGTTCTACTACCTGAGTTGAAATATCAGTTTCAAGCAACTACCAAACAGCGTTGCTCGACCTATTACATCTGTAGGCTTGTCTTCCATTGCGCAGCACAAGTTTGAGTCAACATTAG
This sequence comes from Pseudomonas sp. AP42, assembly GCF_001728935.1. Taxonomy (NCBI): domain Bacteria; kingdom Pseudomonadati; phylum Pseudomonadota; class Gammaproteobacteria; order Pseudomonadales; family Pseudomonadaceae; genus Pseudomonas; species Pseudomonas sp. AP42. The sequence goes on along the minus strand of NZ_LYSO01000158.1, from coordinate 2,660 downwards.
CACCTTGCAACAAAAGCGCAGGTGAGAGCATTGAGGGCGCCCATGGCCGCCCCGCCGGAGAATCCGGCGCCTGCGCGGGCTCCAGCGAAATAGCTGTTAGCCTTAGGAATATTCCGACAACGTCCTACACTGTTTTAACTAAGAAATTAGAGAAGCGTCCGACGAATATTAATCACCTGCGCACCTTCGCTGCGTGCAAGGCAACAGGGTATTCGTTTTGCACTTTGCGGGAGAAACAATCCGAGCCTCGTTAGTTCTGAAGGTGCGTGACGCAACTGCCGTGTAATCAATCATGGCTCAATCCTTGAGATGACAATGAAGACTCAATTATCGGCACTCAAATAATGATTAACAGATACAGAACAGCGTCAAAAAGCAGCTCAGATGACCTGCCTGCCCAACTTAAATGACGCCCACACACAAGCGCCGCACTGGATTTCAGGGCGGCGCACGGCAATAACGGTATTGTTTGCGGGGCGCAGCGCCCCTGCGGCGGCTCAACCCCGGTGCGGGTTAAGCCCTGTCAAATGGCGCATTTGCCTCATCAGCTCAGGCGCCGGAGTATTCATTTGCGAATACTCCTACAGCTCAAACAGCTTCAACCTGCAACGCCACCCGTTCGCGACACGGGCATTCATCCATGTATCGGTGCGCTTCGACGAACTGACTGAACGGAAATACCGTGGTTTTCAGTGGGACAAGCACACGGTCGGCCGTCAGCTGGTTGATATCGCGCAACGCACGCTGCAACGCCACTTGGTCCTGGATAATGCCCAGCTCCGGCTTGCCGGTGAAGTTGCCGATACAGTGCACAAAGAACTGAATGTTCTTCTGGAACGCCGCACAGGCCGGGAATGGCGTCTGATTGCCACCTTGCAGGCCATACAGCACCAGGCTGCCACGCGGCGCCAGGACGTCACCGAGCAGCGACATCTGCGGGCCACCCAGGCCATCGAACACCACGTCGACGCCACGGTTGTCGGTGAACTTGTTGATCTGCATCAGCAGGTCTTGTTCTTCAGTCACGATGACCTTTTCCGCCCCGAGGGACAGCAGGTATTCGCGTTCAGCACTGTCTTTGGTGGCGGCAATCACCCGCACACCCAGGGCCTTGCCCAGCTGCACAAACGAAGGGCCGGCACAGTGGCTGGCGTCGGTCACCAGGGCAAACTGGCCGGGTTTGACCCGCGCCAGGTCCATGTAGGCAAAGTACGCAATCAGCAGCGGCGTGTAATGCACGCTGGCTTCAATCGGGCTCAAGACATCCGGGTAGCGGGTCAAGGCCGAACGGGGCAAGACGATCTGCTCGCCATACACCGGGTAATCATTGGGGCTCTCGGCCGGAAAACTGGCCACCTTATCGCCCACTGCCAAGTCATCCACGCCGTCGCCGAGGGCGACTACGACACCGGCCATTTCATGGCCCAGGCCAGAAGGCAGACGTGCGTGGGAAGACGCCAGGTTCTGGCGCCACAGAATGTCATACCAACTGATACCGATCGCATCGACACGCACCTGCACTTCGCCCGGTGCGGGCTGCGCGGCTGCATGCTCCTCGCATTTGAGCACCTCAGCCGGACCAAACTTGTGAAAACGAATCGTGCGGGACATCGCAAACCTCGTCAAAGTAACCTCTAATGCCATGAACTTTATCTGGGCTTTGGGGGTAAGACCACCGGTCACCATTAATAGTCGACATGCCTGTCATTGATTCCGCGAAGGAGGAACACCCCTCAACTATCGTAGGAAAAATCAATTAGCCGGTGCAGAGTACCAGCCTTTCCCCGTAAGATTCATGCCGGTCATCCTTCTGAATCGAACCTCAGGGGGGGCTACATGACCGCTCACATCAAGTTTGCTGACTCTTCCAGGACACAAGATGAACCGTAACGACCTGCGTCGTGTCGACCTTAACCTCTTGATCGTATTCGAAACCTTGATGCATGAGCGCAGTGTGACCCGCGCCGCCGAGAAATTGTTCCTCGGCCAGCCGGCCATCAGTGCGGCACTGTCACGCCTGCGCGGGCTGTTCGATGACCCTCTGTTCGTGCGCACCGGGCGCAGCATGGAACCCTCGGCCCGCGCCGTGGAAATCTTCGCCCTGCTCTCCCCGGCGCTGGACTCAATCTCCACCGCCGTCAGCCGCGCCGCCGAATTCGACCCGGCCACCAGCACCGCAGTGTTTCGCATTGGCCTGTCCGACGACGTGGAATTCGCCCTGCTCCCGCAACTGCTCAAACGCCTGCGCTCCGAAGCCCCCGGCATCGTGCTGGTGGTACGCCGCGTCAACTACATCCTGATGCCCAGCCTGCTGGCCTCCGGCGAAATCTCCATCGGCGTCAGCTACACCGCCGACCTGCCCGCCAACGCCAAGCGCAAAGTGTTGCGGCGCAGCCTGCCCAAACTGCTGCGCGCCGACAGCGTGCCGGGCTCGCTGAGCCTGGATGACTTCTGCTCACGCCCCCACGCCCTTGTCTCCTTTGCCGGCGACTTGAGCGGGTTTATCGATGAAGAGCTGGAAAAACTCGGCCGCAAGCGTCACGTTGTACTCGCGGTGCCGCAGTTCAACGGCCTGGGTACGTTGCTGGCGGGTACGGACATTCTGGCCACCGTGCCGGATTATGCGGCGGAAGCGCTGACCTCGGCGGGTGGGTTGCGGG
>NZ_LYSO01000157.1:0-11293 GCF_001728935.1 Pseudomonas sp. AP42 | reverse complement strand
GCTTACTTTTGCGCTTTTCAAAAGTGAGCCGCCGTCAGGGCGGAACCCTAAGTGGCCGTTACCTAAATAACGGATATGTACGCGGTCAAATCCAACATCCCGGTCGGCTGTCAGGCCGTCGCGGGAGCACGCTTGCTCGCGAATGCGGTGGGCCAGCCATAGATGCATTCACTGACATACCCTATTCGCGAGCAAGCCCGCTCCCACATTATTTGCCTGGGACCTTTGCATGTATCAATTGATCCTCGGCGGCGCCCGTTCGGGCAAGAGCCGCCTGGCCGAAAAGCTTGCCGCACAGAGCGGGCTTGCCGTCATTTATATCGCCACCAGCCAACCCCTCGACGGTGAGATGAACGAGCGCGTCGCGCTGCACCGCCAGCGTCGGCCCGACCATTGGGGCCTGGTTGAAGAACCCATCGACCTGGCGCGCGTGCTGCGCGAAAACGCCGCCACTGATCGCTGCCTGCTGGTGGATTGCCTGACCTTATGGCTCACCAACCTGCTGATGCTCGAAGACCCGGCGCGCCTTGCATCCGAGCGTGATCACCTGCTGCAAACCCTGGCCTCGCTGCCGGGGGAAATCATTTTTGTCAGCAACGAGACCGGTCTGGGTGTCGTGCCGCTGGGCGAATTGACTCGCCGTTATGTGGATGAAGCCGGTTGGTTGCATCAAGCCTTGGCCGAGCACTGTCAGCGCGTTGTGCTGACGGTTGCCGGCCTGCCCCTGACTTTGAAAGGTACTGCGTTATGACCGATTCCTGGTGGCTCAACCCCTGCAAGACCATTGATGCCGCGGCCCACGAACAGGCGCTGGCGCGTCAGCAGCAGTTGACCAAACCCGCCGGCTCCCTCGGCCAGTTGGAAGCGCTGGCGGTGCAGCTGGCAGGTTTGCAGGGCCAGGCCAAGCCCTCGGTAGAACACCTGTGGATCGCGATTTTTGCTGGCGATCACGGTGTGGTCGCTGAAGGTGTATCGGCATTTCCCCAGGCGGTCACTGGCCAGATGCTGCAAAACTTCGTCACCGGTGGTGCGGCAATCAGCGTGCTGGCGCGGCAACTGCAAGCGCAATTGGAAGTGGTCGACCTCGGCACCATCACGCCGTCCTTGGATTTGCCCGGCGTTCGTCACCTGAATATCGGCGCGGGCACGGCCAATTTCGTCCATGGCCCGGCGATGACCCAAGCCCAAGGGCAGTTGGCCTTGCAAGCTGGACGAGACAGCGCACGCCGCGCCCTGGAAAGCGGTGCGCAACTCTTTATCGGCGGTGAGATGGGCATCGGCAATACCACTGCCGCCAGTGCCTTGGCCTGCGCATTGCTGGATTGCCAGGTCACTGACCTCACAGGCCCTGGCACCGGTTTGAATACCGCAGGGGTCAGCCATAAGGTCGCAGTCATTGAACGCGCCTTGGCGTTGCACGCCGGCCAGCGCAGTGATGCGCTGCAAACCTTGTTCAATCTCGGCGGTTTTGAAATAGCCGCGCTGGTCGGCGCCTACCTGGCCTGCGCCCAGGAAGGCATCGTGGTGCTGGTGGATGGGTTCATCTGCAGCGTGGCCGCGCTGGTGGCGGTGCGCTTGAACCCGGCGTGCCGCCAATGGCTGGTGTTCGGCCATCGTGGCGCCGAGCCGGGCCATCGCCATGTGCTGCACAGCCTCGAGGCGCAGCCGTTGCTGGAACTGGGCCTGCGCCTGGGCGAAGGCAGCGGCGCCGCGTTGGCGGTGCCCTTGTTGCGCCTGGCGTGTGCGCTGCACGGGCAGATGGCGACCTTCGCCGAAGCCGCCGTGGCGGACCGCCCCGCATGACCTTGCGCCTGGACCTGCTGCGCCACGGCGAAACCGAACTGGGCGGTGGCCTGCGTGGCAGCCTGGACGATGCGCTGACCGTCAAGGGCTGGCAGCAGATGCGTGACGCAGTGGTGGGACAGGGGCCATGGGATCGGCTGATCAGCTCACCGTTGCAACGCTGCGCTCTGTTTGCCCGGGAGTTGGGGGCACAGCTCGATGTGCCGGTGAGTCTGGAGGCTGATTTGCAAGAGCTGCACTTCGGCGCCTGGGAAGGGCAGAGTGCGGCCGCGTTGATGGACACCGATGCCCAAGGGCTGGGCTTGTTCTGGGCCAACCCCTATGCCTTCACGCCGCCGCAGGGCGAGCCGGTCATCCAGTTTTCCGAGCGCGTGCTTGGCGCTGTCGCCCGGCTGCATCAGGCCTATGCTGGCCAGCGCGTGCTGTTGATCAGCCATGGCGGTGTAATGCGCCTGCTGCTGGCCCAGGCGCGAGGGTTGCCCCGTGAGCAACTGCTGAATGTCGAAGTGGGTCACGGTGCCTTGTTCGGCCTGCAGGTTGCGGCCGATGGCGTATTGAAGGAAGGACGCTGATGATGCTGCCGTTCTGGATCGCCCTGCAATTTCTCAGCAGCCTGCCCATTCGCTTGCCGGGCATGCCGCAGCCTCAAGAGCTGGGCCGTTCGTTGCTGTTTTATCCGCTGGTAGGGTTGCTGTTCGGCGTGCTGTTATGGGGCCTCAACCAGGTGTTGCAGGGCGCCCCGTTGCTGTTGCACGCCGCGTTGCTGCTCACGGCCTGGGTGTTGCTCAGCGGTGGCTTGCACCTGGACGGTCTGGCCGACAGCGCCGATGCCTGGCTGGGTGGCTTTGGCGACCGCGAGCGCACCCTCAGCATCATGAAAGACCCGCGCAGCGGCCCGATTGCGGTGGTCACCCTGGGCTTGGTGCTGCTGCTCAAGTTCAGCGCCTTGGTGGCGTTGATCGAACAACACAATGGCGCCGCCTTGATCCTGGCGCCCTTGATCGGACGCGCTTCGATGCTGGCGCTGTTTCTCACCACGCGCTACGTGCGTGCGGGTGGTTTGGGCCAGGCACTGTCAGACCATTTGCCGCGAATTGTCGGCCAACAGGTGCTGATCCTCAGCGGGTTGGCCTGTATCCTGATCGGCGGCTTCAACGGCGGCATCGCGGTGTTGCTGGCGGCATTGTGTTTCGTGTGGCTGCGCCAGTTGATGGTCAAGCGTCTGGGCGGCACCACGGGCGATACCGCCGGCGCACTGCTGGAGCTGCTTGAAGTCGTGGTGTTGGTCGGGCTGGCGTTGTAACGCTTTCTTGCAATTGGTTAACTCCGGGTATATACACGCTCTATGCTTGCCTCCCAATGTTTATGCACCAACCTGCGACGCGCCGCCCGTGGCGTCAGCAGGCACTACGACGGCGCTCTCGACGGCTTCGGGATCAACGTTGCCCAGTATTCTCTGCTGTGTAACCTGCAGCGTCTCGACCAGCCGAGCATTTCCAGCCTGGCGGACGCCATGGGCCTGGATCGCAGCACCCTGGGGCGCAACCTGCGCGTCCTGGAAGGTGATGGGCTGGTGCAGTTGGTGGAGGGCGACGATTTGCGCAACCGCCTGGTGGTATTGACTGACGCCGGCCATGAACGGCTGGCCGCTGCGTTGCCGGCGTGGGAAGCAGCGCAACAGAAACTGATTGATAAGCTTGGCGCCGAAAAGCGCGAAATGTTGTTGGCCTTGCTGGATGAACTCGCCTGAACGGCGGTTTGTTCGACTACAAGCGGGTATATACCCGCGAACGGAGAATAAGAAATGACCTCGATGTGGCGCACCAGTGGTTGGGTCCTTTTAGGGAGTGCGCTGATCCTGGCGTTGTCCTTGGGCGTACGGCATGGCTTTGGCCTGTTTCTGGCGCCGATGAGCAGCGAATTCGGTTGGGGGCGTGAAACCTTTGCCTTTGCCATCGCTTTGCAGAACCTGATCTGGGGCTTGGCGCAGCCATTTACCGGGGCCTTGGCCGACCGTTTCGGCGCGACCAAGGCGGTGTTTGTCGGCGGGGTGTTGTACGCCGTTGGCCTGGTGCTGATGGGCATGTCCGACTCCGCGTGGTCACTGTCTTTGAGCGCAGGCTTGCTGATTGGCATTGGCCTGTCCGGCACCTCGTTCTCGGTGATCCTCGGCGTGGTCGGCCGCGCCGTAGCGCCCGAAAAACGCAGTATGGCCATGGGCATTGCCAGTGCGGCGGGGTCGTTCGGCCAGTTCGCCATGGTGCCCGGCACCCTCGGCCTGATTGGCTGGCTCGGCTGGTCGGCAGCATTGCTGGCGCTGGGCTTGATGGTGGCGCTGATCCTGCCGCTGGTCGCCATGCTCAAGGACCGGCCGCTGGCGGTCACAGTGGGCCAGCAAACCCTGGGTGAGGCGCTCAAAGAAGCCTGTTCTCACTCCGGCTTCTGGCTGCTGTCCTTCGGCTTTTTTGTCTGCGGTTTCCAAGTGGTGTTCATCGGTGTGCACTTGCCGGCGTACCTGGTCGACCAGCACCTGCCGGCCACGGTGGGCACCACGGTGCTGGCGTTGATTGGCCTGTTTAATGTGTTCGGCACCTATACGGCGGGTTGGCTTGGTGGGCGCATGTCCAAGCCGCGCCTGCTCACCGGCTTGTACCTGTTAAGGGCAGTGGTGATTGTGTTGTTTCTGTGGGCGCCGGTCACCGAAGTCACGGCCTATCTGTTTGGCATGGCGATGGGCTTTTTGTGGTTGTCCACGGTGCCGCTGACCAACGGCACCGTCGCGACCCTGTTTGGTGTGCGCAACCTCTCGATGCTGGGCGGGATCGTGTTCCTGTTCCACCAGCTTGGCTCTTTCCTCGGCGGATGGCTGGGCGGGGTGGTCTATGATCGAACCGGCAGCTACGATTTGATCTGGCAGGTGGCAATTTTGCTCAGCCTGCTCGCCGCCGCGCTGAATTGGCCGGTGCGTGAGCGGCCAGTGGCACGTATACAGGCGCAGATGGAGGCGGCATGAGCATGACAGCGCGTCTTATGCTGTTGGCAGGGGGGATGGTGTTGTTGCTGCTGGCATGGTGGGGCTGGCAGCGGGGCGGCCTGGCGTTGATGCAACTGGGCATGGCGATCTGTTAAGTTGTGGGTCTGAACCGACTCAAGGACTTTTGACATGCAGATGCGCTGGCTCGCTGTACCCGTCCTGATGGCTATTGGCAGCGTGGCGATGGCCGCCAGTTGCCCACCGTTGCTGGAGGGCCAATTGCCCAAGCTGCGGGCCAAGGAATCCATCGACCTGTGCCAGCAATTCGCTGGCAAACCCTTGGTGATCGTCAATACAGCGAGCTTCTGCGGCTTTGCTCCGCAGTTCAAAGGCTTGGAAGCGTTATATCAGCGCTACAAGGGCGAAGGCCTGGAAGTGATTGGCGTGCCGTCCGATGACTTCAAGCAGGAAGCCAAGACCGGTGAGGAAACCGCCAAGGTCTGCTACGTGAATTATGGCGTGACCTTCACCATGACCGAGCCGCAGAAGGTCAAGGGGCCGGATGCGGTGCACCTGTTCAAGGTGCTTGCGCAGCAGGCCGACGCGGCGCCGAAGTGGAACTTCTACAAGTATGTGGTGGATCGCCAGGGCAATGTGGTTGCCAGTTTTTCCAGCCTGACCAAGCCGGACAGTCCGGAACTGATCAAGGCGGTGGAACAGGCATTGGCTTCCAAACCCTGACCGCCAGCCAAACAAAAGCCCCGCCTCCTTCACAGGAGAGCGGGGCTTTTTTATACGGCTGCGGGTTAGAACTTGTAGGTCATGCCCAAGCCGAAACCGTTGGCGCTGTTTTCATACTTGGCGTTGTAGCTGGCCAATTGGTTGGAACGCGAAACCTTGACGTCCTCTTCCTTCAGGTAGGAGTAGGCCAGGTCAATGGTCATGTTATCCATGACCTGGTAGCCCAGGCCCAGGCTGAAGATCGTACGGTCGCCGGTCGGGATACGCGGCGAGCGATCCGTGTTGTTGGTCGGCGACTGGTCGAACGTCAGGCCGGTACGCAGCACCACCTGCTTGGTGAGCTGGTACGAGGTACCCACGGCGTAAGCCCAGGTGTCGTGCCAGTTCTGGTCTTCCTTGATCGTGCTGACCAGGCCTGGGGCAAGCGCGCCGCCAGTAGCGCCGCTGACGCCTTCGTTCTTGACGGTGATGTCTTTCAGGCGGCTCCAGCGTGTCCAGGTTGCACCGGCGTAGAGTTTCCACGCGTCGGTCAGGTCTTGAGTGACGGACAGGTCGTAGGACTCAGGGGTGTCGATTTTCAGCGAAGCGTCATAGCGGTTGCTGCGCAGGAACGGCGAGGTCGCGGTCGGTGCGGTGACTTCGGTGTGGCCGTCCAGCTTGTAGCTGACCTTGGAGTGGTAGGTCAGGCCGACACGGGTGGTATCGGTGGCTTGAACCAGCACGCCGATGTTGAAGCCCAGTGCGGTGTCGTCACCCTTGATCTTGATATTGGTGTCTGGCGCGCGAGGGTTCAGCGTCAGGTCCGATTCCAGGGTACCGGCAATGCGGTTGATGGTCGGGCCGAAACCTACGGAAACGCGATCGTTGAAGGCGTAGCTGACGGTCGGTTGCAAAGTGATGACTTTCACTTCGCTCTTGCTGCCAAAGCCACGGCCCTGGAAGCCGCTTTCGTAGTCGGTCACCAGGCCGAACGGCGCATAAACGCCGAAGCCGACAGCCCACTGGTCGTTGAGTTTATTGGTGTAGAAACCGAAAGGCACGGCAGTAAAAGGCACCATATCGCCTTTATTGCTGCCAGCGGAGCGGCCGCTGACATTGCTGATATCGGTGGAGGCATCAATGGCTGCAACGCCACCAGTGATCTGTTGGCCTTCCAGGCGCGCCATACCAGCAGGGTTACCGAACACAGTGCTCGCATCATCGGCAGAGGAAGAGCGACCTGCGAAACCGGTACCCATCCCGCTCACGCTCTGTTCGTTGAGCGCAAAGCCGCTGGCGAACAGTTGGGAGGATGCCATGGCAACGGCGAGGCTAAGTGTGGTCTTGAGCATTACTTTTTTCATTATTAGAACTCCGTGTGATCACCGCTGCGGAAAGTATCAATAAATTTCAGATCGCGCTATAGGCTGTAATGCTGGAGATAGAGCGGTTTTGTAGGACAATCCGACCAAAATTGCCGTTTTTTGCCGAATCTTGCAATTTGCTCGGTCAACAAGTTGCCTGTTTCATTGGGCTTACACAGGTTTGCCAGGCTTGAGTGAAATCTCGCAGGCGGCCCTGGGGGTGGAATATTTCTTTCCAGATACGCGCCATGGCCAGTACATCGCCGGGCGCGGGCAGGGCAGGACGATGTTGTTCCACCAACAGCCAGGCGATCGCCGTGGCGTAGCGCAGATTTACCGTCAACTCCAACTGGGGCGCGCTGAGGAACGCATGTTGGCTGGCTAGCCCACGCACCAGGCTGGCGCGTTCCGGGTCCAAGGCCAGGTAGCCATCCCAGAGGGCGCGGTGGCGGGGTTCGGTGATGCTGTAGAGGCCATGGCCGCGGCGGTCATGCAGCGCCGAGCCCAGTTCTGACTGGCTGGCGGCAATGCCCAGCAACAGGGATTCGGCTGTTGGGCTGTGACGGCCGAGGTACATCAGCGTCGGCCGGATCACATAACGACACAATTCACTGGCGGCAATACCCATACGAGCCTCAGTCCGTGCAAAGAGTGGACGAGCCTGAGAAGGGGAGCTTGGCAGCGGTGAATCGGATCTCAGGCCCGTCGTAAGCGGATCATGCCGCTTGAGTTGAAGTGTAGTGTCATATTCACGATGTAAAGGACTGTTTTTAAAAAATCTTCTGCAACCGGTTATAACGTTTATATCGATTTGTACTTAGCGCCACCGGCTCAAGGCCAAATTCCAGGCAATAAAAAACCCTGTTATTCAAACAGGGTTTTTTGAGTTTCAGCGACGCGGGTCGATCAGGCAGTCAGTGCCTGACGGGTACGATCGATCACGGCCTGCAGCGGTTCTGCGCTGGAGTATTGATCGGGGTACAGGCGTTCGCTGTGACGAGCGATGCCGTGTTCGTTGACCAGGGTGAAGCTGAAGCAGCCTTTGCGAGCGGCCATGATCAGGCAGTTCATTGGGGCAAAAGCGTTGGTGAGGGTGCGAATGGCATCCTGAGTGTGGATTTGAGCGTTCATATTATTGGTGTTCCTACAAATGACACGGATAAGAACCGTGCAACGTTAAAACGTTCCAGTAACGCTGATCACCATTGATCAAACGAAGAACCCGACTGGAACAAAGCAGCCAGTTTGAAGCGCTATTAAATTAGGCGCGCTTGGGCTGGCAGGTAGGTACTTAGGAGGGCAGGCAACACAACAGGGGCAAAGGTTCTGGGCCCGGGGTGAAGATCCTGATCAATTTGCAGGTTGGTTCGGTCAGAGTATTGGAACTTCGCGCCACCCTTTGTTTGTTCAAAGGCAGTGTCGTCGCAAGGAATACCTGGAAACCATCGAGGTGGTCGATCCCATGTGGTTCAGGGGACGTGTTCGACCAGAATTGACTTTCAGCTTGGTACTAACGCCGCGGATAGTAACGGATTGAAACAGGGAAGGGAAGGCTGATTGCAAAAAAACTTCGATCAGCCGCCGAGCAACTCGCGATACACCAGCACGGTCATGGACGCTGCCAGGGCGCACCCCAACCCGTAGGCGGCGAGCGTCAACCGCAAGGACTGCCCGGTCTCGATCATGCGGATCACATCGCCCATGTCGTTGATTCTGCCATCACTGAGTTCGATGCACAGAATCACGGCGGTAAAGGCGGCCGATAGCAGGATAGCAATAGCAAACAGTGCGCCGTCCGGCGAGGGGAGCGCGGCATTGATCCCAAGCGAGGTCGCGCAGATGGCCAGCAGCAGCCCGGCGAATAACAGAATTCCTTTCATCGGCCCTACTGGTTTGCATTGGCGGTGGCGCAGTGTGGCGAGCCGAGGCAGATTTGAAAAGCCCTTGGGTTTGCCCGCTCAGTAACATGTTTAACCGGTGTTGAATCAAAAAACGCCGACGATATAACCAGCCGATCGGGACTTGTGCACATTCGTGGCCAAGGGTGTAACCCTGCTGTCACGGGTGTGCAAGTGCGCCCATTTGCCTGTAATCAAAATTTAAGTCAATGAAAAGTCTCGCTTTTTTTTATTGGTGAAAAAATCGTCAGTTTGACTGCGGCCCCCGTTCCATGGGGCTTTGCGCCTGTTCAAGGGGGGTTGTCCACTGAGTTATCCACAGCTTCTGTGGATTGTCCCGAGCGCTTGCTCTAGGACGGGCGTGCAGGGTTTTTTCAGCTTTACCTGTACGAAAAAAAGAGTAGAGTGGCGCGCCTTCCGTTCTGCCCCACAGTGCTTTATGAAGTTTCGCTCAGTATCACCTTCTGTTACCGACACGCCCCAAACTGTTACCGCACCCAAGCGTTTTTCCTTGAAGGTCGCTTTGTGGCTGCTCGACAGCCCGCGCCTGGGGCAGAGTACCAATATCAAGCATCTTGCTGGACGCTTGCTCAAGCAGCCTGCCCGGGAAGGCGTGGTGGCCGCTCAGAGCCGTCTCGGCCAACTGATGTGCCGCGAGTGCGGAAACGCCCGTGACCGGCGCATCGGCCACGATTTGTTGCGTTCGGCTGCTCGCGCCGGCGACCGTCGCGCCCAGCGCGAACTGGGCCAGGTCGAAGACTGAGCTGTCCTGCGGCCTTAGGCTTGGTTAACCTTGCTCTTTTTCGGTGATGGCAGAAATGGCTATGGTGTTTGACTGGACCAGTATCGCCTTGGGGCTTGTAGGCGCAGCCGTGCCGCTACTGGCGCTGTGCTGGCAACTCCAGCGGCGCCTTACCGCACGCACCACCGGCTGGGAACTGCTGGAGGAACGCCTGGCGACCGCGCAACTGGCCCAGGAAGGGCTCGCCGCCCAACTGGACGCCAGCCGCGATGAGATCAGTGACCTGAGCCAGGCCAATGCCGCCAAGCAAGCCGATCTGGCGGCGCTGCGCCGTGAAGTCGAGCTGTTGCAGATCGACCGCGATAACGCCCGCGACGCCGCGCACGCCTGGAACCTCGACCGCAGCGCCAAGGAAACCGAACTGCGGCGCCTCGACGCCTTAGCCGCGGCCCTGAGCGCCGAACTGCGCGAGCAGCAAGAGAGTCATCAGCAGCGCCTCACCGACCTGCAAGGCTCGCGGGACGAGCTGCGTGCGCAATTTGCCGAGCTGGCCGGCAAGATCTTCGACGAACGTGAGCAACGCTTTGCCGAAACCAGCCAGGAACGCCTCGGCCAACTGCTCGACCCGCTCAAGGAACGTATCCAGTCCTTCGAGAAGCGTGTCGAAGAAAGCTATCAGAACGAAGCCCGTGAGCGCTTTTCCCTGGCCAAAGAGCTTGAGCGCCTGCAGCAATTGAACCTGCGCCTGTCGGACGAAGCCACCAACCTGACCCGCGCCCTCAAGGGCCAGAAAACCCAGGGCAACTGGGGCGAGCTGATTCTTGAGCGGGTGCTGGAGCACGCCGGCCTGGAGAAGGGCCGTGAATACCAGACCCAGGTCAGCCTCAAAGGCCCGGACGGCGAGCGTTTCCAGCCTGACGTGCTGATCATGTTGCCGGGCGACAAGCAGGTGGTGGTCGACTCCAAAGTCAGCTTGACCGCCTATCAACAGTACGTTGCGGCGGATGACGAGGTGATTGGCCAGGCCGCCTTGAAGCAGCACGTGCTGTCCCTGCGCAATCATGTCAAAGGCTTGGCCGGCAAGGACTACAAGCGCCTGGAGGGTTTGCACAGCCTGGATTTCGTGCTGCTGTTCGTACCGATCGAGGCCGCCTTTTCCGCGGCATTGCAGGCCGAGCCCAACCTGTTCCAGGAAGCCTTCGACCGCCATATCGTGATTGTCAGCCCCACCACCTTGCTCGCCACCCTGCGCGTGATCGACAGCCTCTGGAAGCAGGAACGCCAGAGCCAGAACGCCCGGGAAATTGCCGAGCGTGCCGGCTGGCTGTATGACAAGTTCGTGCTGTTTATCCAGGACCTGGACGAAGTGGGCAACCGACTGCAACAGTTGGACAAGGCCTACAGCGCGGCACGCAACAAACTGACGGATGGGCGGGGGAACCTGGTCAGCCGTACCGAGCAATTAAGATTGCTCGGCGCCCGCGCCAGTAAGAGCTTGCCGGCAGATCTGCTGGAGCGGGCAATGACCGATTCGGATGGCGTGGCGCATCTCCCGGAATAAACACGGACCTAAATTGTGGGAGCGGGCTTGCTCGCGAAAGCGTAATGTCAGCCAGCACATCTAACACTGAAACACCGCTTTCGCGAGCAAGCCCGCTCCCACACATAGATCGAGTTCAGCCCCGTCATAGGCATAGTTATCTACAACTATGCAGCGCTCAACGGTAACCACGATGCGAAGCGAGCCGCCCTTGATCTTGATCTGCTTGTGATCTTGATCTTAAGCGCCCCG
>NZ_LYSO01000156.1:0-12344 GCF_001728935.1 Pseudomonas sp. AP42 | reverse complement strand
TGGGCGAGGTGCCGAGTGGTGGGGCAAGAGCGCTTTGCTTACTTTCGCGCTTTTCGAAAGTGAGCCGCCGTCAGGGCGGAACCCTAGGTGGCCGTTACCGCAGCAATGGATATGTACACAATCCAACTGTGTTGGCTGTCAGGCCGTCTTCGCAGGCAAGCCAGCTCCCACATTTGGACTGCGTCGCGTCAGGTAGATAAGTGTCGGCTGTCGGGCCGTCACGGGAGCAAGCTCCCTCGCCACAGGGTCAGCCGATACAGTATTGGCTGACCCTCCGCCATCGCAGGCAAGCCAGCTCCCACAAGGAAATGGCGGTGTTTGGCTTACCGGTTTTCAGTCTTCGTTGATCGGCAACACGTAGTTTTTAAATTCGGTGTCTTCGCGAAACCCAATCGACTCGTAGGTCTTCTGCGCCACGTCGTTATCGCTGCTGGTCGATACCCGCAACCGCACCGCGTGGGTGTCCTTGGCCATTTTCTTGGCCGTGCGCATCAAGTTGTCAGCCACCAGTTGCCGGCGCGCATCCTCGGCCACATAGATGTCGTTGAGGATCCACACCCGCTTGAGCGACAGCGAGGAAAAACTCGGGTACAGCTGGCAAAACCCCAGCAGCCGCTTGTCGTCATCGTCGGCCAGGGCCAGGTAGATCACCGACTCCTTGCGCCGCAGGCGCTTTTCCAAAAAGGCCCGTGACGAGTCCGGGAACGGCAAGGCCCCGTAGAACTCGCGGTATTTGACGAACAACGGGGTCAACAGGTTCAGGTGTTCCAGGGTCGCTTGAGTAATCCGCATGCCAGGCCTCAACTTCCAAATGGGGTATGACCACACGAGCGGCCGTGACTCGATGCTGCCTAATGACGCCAAAAAGCGCAATCGTGCCGCTATCGGTCATCCGCCGGGCTGAGCAGGAAATTGCCCTTCATCAGGTCCGGGTCGTCGGATTCGAGGGTCTGAACCTGCGCCTCATCCTTGAGATTGACCCCCGACAACTGCCGGCGACACGCCTCTCGCATCAAGTACAGCAGGCGATGGGCCGCCATGCCGTAGCTCAAGCCTTCGAGCCGCACATTGGAGATGCAGTTGCGATAGGCATCGGTGAGGCCGACCTTGGGGTTGTAGGTGAAATACAGGCCCAGGCTGTCCGGCGAGCTGAGCCCTGGGCGTTCGCCGATGAGGATCACCACCATCTTGGCACCGAGTAGTTGGCCGATCTCGTCTGCCACCGCCACGCGGCCTTGCTCCACCAGGATCACCGGTGACAAGGACCAGCCTTCGGCGTGGGTCTGTTCTTCCAGGCGCGCCAGAAAAGGCGCGGTGTGTTTATGCACCGCCAGTGCCGACAGGCCATCGGCTACCACGATGGCCAAGTCCACCCCACCAGGCTGGGCCGAAGCGTAGTCGCGCAGCGTTTGCGCCGACTCATCGCTCAGGCGTCGCCCAAGGTCCGGGCGTTGCAGGTAGATGTGCCGGTCCGTGGCGGCGCTGTGCAACAACAGGCTGTCTCGGCCACGTTCGGCCAATTGGCGGCTGAGGCCGGTGTGATCGAAGGGCAGGTGCACCGCGTCCCGCGCCTGGGCGTGGGCAAACTGGAAGTCCAGTTGGGCGCTGGTGGGAAGGCTGGTACCGGTGCGGCCCAGGGCAATACGCGCCGGGGTGAGGCGGCGCAGTTCCAGCCACGGGTTGTCAGGCAATTCTGGTTGCACAGTCGGCTCCTTCATCCCAATTGCGCCAAGGCGTGGCGGAAGGCCGGTGGCAGGCTGTTGCCGAAGTGCACCTTGCCATCAGCCTGCGTGAAGATGCCCATTTTCGCCAGCCACTGCTCGAACTCCGGCGCCGGTTTTAAACCCAATGTTTGCCGGGCGTACAGGGCGTCGTGGAACGAGGTGGTCTGGTAGTTGAGCATGATGTCATCGGAACCGGGGATGCCCATGATGAAGTTGATGCCCGCCACGCCGAGCAGGGTCAGCAGGGTGTCCATGTCGTCCTGGTCGGCTTCGGCGTGGTTGGTGTAGCAGATGTCGCACCCCATGGGCACGCCGAGCAGCTTGCCGCAGAAGTGGTCTTCAAGGCCCGCGCGGATAATCTGCTTGCCGTTGTACAGGTACTCCGGGCCGATAAAGCCGACCACGGTGTTCACCAGAAACGGCTTGAAGTGCCGGGCCACGGCGTAGGCTCGGGTTTCACAGGTTTGCTGGTCGACGCCAAAGTGCGCATTGGCCGACAAGGCGCTGCCCTGGCCGGTTTCGAAATACATCAGGTTCTGGCCCAGGGTGCCGCGCTTGAGGCTCAAGCCCGCGTCATAACCTTCCTGCAGCACGTTCAGGTTGATCCCGAAACTGGCATTGGCCGCTTCGGTACCGGCAATTGACTGAAACACCAGGTCCAGCGGTACGCCGCGGTTGATCGCTTCGATGGAGGTGGTGACGTGGGTGAGCACGCAGGCCTGGGTGGGAATTTCGTAGCGCTGGATGATCGCGTCGAGCATCTCCAGCATGGCGCAGATCGAGGCGATGCTGTCGGTGGCCGGGTTGATGCCGATCATGGCGTCGCCGTTGCCGTACAGCAGGCCGTCGAGAATGCTCGCGGCGATGCCGGCGGGTTCGTCGGTAGGGTGGTTGGGCTGCAAGCGCGTGGACAAGCGCCCGCGCAGGCCCAGGGTGCCGCGAAACTGGGTGACTACGCGGATCTTCTGCGCCACCAGCACCAGGTCTTGCACGCGCATGATCTTGGACACCGCCGCGGCCATTTCTGGTGTCAGCCCCGGCGCCAAGGCGCGTAGGGCCTGTTCATCGGCCGCGTCGCTGAGCAGCCAGTCGCGCAGGCCGCCGACGGTGAGGTGGCTGACCGCTGCAAACGCCTGTTTATCGTGGGTGTCGATGATCAGCCGGGTGACTTCATCGCTTTCATAAGGAATCAATGCTTCCTGCAGGAAGTGCTTGAGCGGGATATTTGCCAGCGCCATCTGCGCCGCCACACGCTCACCGTCATTCTGCGCGGCGACACCGGCGAGGAAGTCCCCGGAGCGTGCGGGGCTGGCCTTGGCCATCACGTCCTTGAGGCTGTCGAAGCGGTAGGTTTGAGCACCTACCGCGTGGGAAAAGCTTGCCATACAGTGTCTCCTTGATGACGCGGGCCTGCTGCGGGCAAGGCGCCGCGTCGAGGTTTTCGGCAGTTAGTGCAAGGCGGCCTCTGCGGCCTGGATCGCCGCGAATTCCTCTTCCGGCGTGCCTGCTACCAAGTGATGCCGGCTGTAGAAAGCAAAGTAAGCAATTAATACTCCATAGATGATCGCCGCGCCAATCACCACGCGTGGGTCCACCAGAAAGCCCGCCACCACGGCCACGCAGGCCAGCACCAGCGCCACGCCCGAGGTGAAGATGCCACCGGGCGTGCGGTATGGCCGCTCCATTTTAGGGCGACGGATGCGCAGGGTGATGTGGGCGGCCATCATCAATACGTAGGAAATCGTGGCGCCAAACACCGCCACCAGGATCAGCAAGTCACCCTGGCCGGTCAGCGACAGGCCAAAGCCGATAATCCCGGGGATCACCAGCGCCAATACCGGCGCCTTGCTCTTGTTGGTCTCGGACAATTTGCGCGGCAGGTAACCGGCACGGGACAGGGCAAAGATCTGCCGCGAATAGGCGTAGATGATCGAGAAAAAGCTCGCGATCAAACCGGCCAGGCCGACCAGGTTGACGAAGCTGCCCATCCAGGTGGAACCGCCGTAGGACAACGCCAAAGCTTCAACCAGCGGGTTGCCGGATTTGATCAGCGCGTAAGTCCCCGCACCGCCCGGCGCGATCACCAGGATCAACAGGGCAAAACTGGTCAGCACCACAATGGCGCCAATCAGCCCGCGCGGCAGGTCGCGCTTGGGGTTCTTGGTTTCTTCAGCGGCCAGCGGCACACCTTCCACCGCCAGGAAAAACCAGATGGCATAAGGGATCGCGGCCCACACGCCGACGTAGCCGAACGGCAGGAAGCTGCTGGCGCCCTTGGCCTCGGTCACGGGTATATCGAGCAGATTGGCGACGTTGAAGTGCGGCACCATCGACACCAGGAACACGCCCAGGGCGATCGCGGCGACGGCGGTGATCACGAACATCAACTTCAAGGCTTCACCCACACCAAAAATGTGGATGCCGATAAAGATGATGTAGAACGCCAAGTAGATCATCCAGCCGCCAATGCCGAACAACGACTCGCAATAGGCGCCGATAAACACCGCGATGGCGGCGGGCGCGATGGCGTATTCGATAAGGATGGCAGTACCGGTGAGGAACCCGCCCCAGGGGCCGAAGGCGCTGCGGGCAAAACCGTAGCCACCGCCAGCAGTGGGGATCATGGAAGACAACTCGGCCAGGGAAAAGCACATGCACAGGTACATGGTGGCCATCAGCAAAGTAGCGAGGAACATGCCGCCCCAGCCGCCCTGGGCCAAGCCGAAGTTCCAGCCAGCGTAGTCTCCGGAAATAACATAGGCGACGCCCAGGCCAACCAGTAGTACCCAGCCGGCGGCGCCTTTTTTCAGTTCGCGTTGTTGAAAGTAATCGGTGCCGACTTTTTCAAAGTCGACAGAAGAACCAGTGGGTTCGCTAGGCATGGGAAGTACCTTCCATTCTTATTGTTTTGATCCCGACAGGTTGGCGCCGGGTAATGTAGGAGCGAGCTTGCTCGCGAAAAACTTGCGAGCGCCTCGGGGGAGTCAGGCTACTCGCGTTATCGTTAACGTTCTTCGCGAGCAAGCTCGCTCCTACAGTGACGGTTGTTGCTTCTGTGGGGTTAGAAAAAACCCAGCGGATTAATGTCGTAGCTCACCAGCAAGTTCTTGGTCTGCTGGTAGTGATCCAACATCATCTTGTGGGTTTCACGGCCTACGCCAGACTTCTTGTAACCGCCAAACGCGGCATGCGCCGGGTACAGGTGGTAGCAGTTGGTCCATACACGGCCGGCCTTGATCGCCCGGCCCATGCGGTAGGCGCGGTTGATGTCGCGGGTCCACAGGCCAGCGCCCAGGCCGAACTCGGTGTCGTTGGCAATCGCCAGGGCTTCGGCTTCGTCCTTGAAGGTGGTGATGCTCACCACCGGGCCGAAGATTTCTTCCTGGAACACACGCATGTCGTTGGTGCCCTTGAGCAGGGTCGGCTGGATGTAATAACCGGTGGCCAGGTCGCCCGTGAGCTTCTCGACCTTGCCGCCGGTGAGCAGTTGCGCGCCTTCGCCCTTGGCGATTTCCAGGTAGGACAGGATCTTGTCGAACTGCTGCTCGGACGCCTGGGCGCCGACCATGGTGTCGGTGTCCAGCGGGTCGCCACGCTTGATCGACTCGACCTTTTTCATCACCACTTTCATGAAGTCGTCGTAGATCGACTCTTCCACCAGTGCACGGGAAGGGCAGGTGCACACTTCACCCTGGTTGAAGAACGCCAGCACCAGGCCTTCGGCGGCTTTTTCGATGAATTGAGGTTCGGCTTTCATGATGTCGGCGAAGAAGATGTTCGGCGACTTGCCGCCCAGCTCAACCGTGGACGGAATGATGTTCTCGGCCGCCGCATGCATGATGTGCGAGCCCACAGGCGTTGAGCCGGTAAAGGCGATCTTGGCAATGCGCTTGCTGGTGGCGAGGGCTTCGCCGGCTTCTTTGCCAAAACCGTGCACCACGTTCAGCACGCCTGGCGGCAGCAGGTCGCCAATCAGTTCCATCAGCACGCTGATGCCCAGCGGCGTTTGCTCGGCGGGTTTGAGCACCACGCAGTTGCCGGCGGCCAGGGCTGGCGCGAGTTTCCACGCGGCCATCAGCAGCGGGAAGTTCCACGGGATGATCTGGCCGACCACGCCCAGCGGCTCGTGGAAGTGATAGGCGGCGGTGAGTTCGTTGATTTCCGCGCTGCTGCCTTCCTGCGCGCGGATGCAGCCGGCGAAGTAGCGGAAGTGGTCGGCGGCCAGGGGGATGTCGGCGTTTAGGGTTTCGCGCACGGCCTTGCCGTTGTCCCAGGTTTCGGTGATGGCCAGCAGTTCGAGGTTTTGCTCGATGCGGTCGGCGATTTTCAGCAGCACCAGCGAGCGGTCCTGGGCTGAGGTTTTGCCCCAGGCATCGGCGGCTGCGTGAGCGGCGTCCAGCGCCTTGTCGATGTCTTTGGCGGTGGAGCGCGGGAAGTCGGCAATCGGCTTGCCGTTGACCGGCGAGGTGTTGGAGAAGTAGTTGCCATCGACCGGCGCCACGAACTCGCCGCCGATGTAGTTGCCGTACTTGGCCTTGAACGAAACGATGGCGCCTTCAGTACCGGGGTGTGCATAACGCATGGTGGGCATCTCCTGCTTTTATGTTTATTGGAGTACAGCGCGGCAAGCGCGTTATAAAGCGTAGAGCAAAGGTTGGGCCACTGCTGTGCGGGCCCGCAAAATCAAGGGGTTGGGCGTTGTTGCAAGGCGTTGCCGTGACAGGGGTGATACAGGCCAGGTGACAGTTTGTGCCACAAACGGTACAGCCTGTGACCGGTGGGTCGGGCCGGGATTGCAATGGCCGGATGGCTGGGGGATGCTGGGCGTTCTCACGCAGGGAGAATAATAAGAACATGCATAACGATCATTTCAGTCGCCATGCCCAGCAAGTCTTGACCGTCACCCGGGGCCAAGAGCTTTCCCAGGGGCCTGGCAGCGACCCGTCCATCGCCCGCTCCTGGCTGCGCTGTGTGGAGGACTACCACCTCGACCCGGCGCTGACCATCGCGCCCACTGTGCTCGAACACGGGCGCCTGCTGGAAAGTCGCGAACGCCTGCGCCAAGTGCTGCACATTGCCGGCAGCGAAATGAACAGCCTGCACCAGCAACTCTCCGGCGCCGGTCACGCGGTGCTGCTCACCGATGCACGCGGGGTGATCCTCAACTGTGTCACCGCGCCGTCGGAGCGCAAGATCTTCGAGCGCGCCGGCTTATGGCTGGGCGCTGACTGGAGCGAAGCCTGCGAAGGCACCAACGGTATCGGCACCTGCCTGGTGGAACGGCAGTCGTTGACGATCCACCGTGACGAACACTTTCGCGGCCGCCATACCGGGCTGACCTGTTCGGCCAGCCCAGTGTTCGACCCTCATGGTGAATTGCTGGCGGTGCTGGATGTGTCCTCGGCCCGCGAAGCCGTGTCGCGCCAGAGCCAGTTCCACACCATGGCGCTGGTGAACCTGTCGGCCAAGATGATCGAAAGTTGCTACTTCCTGCGTCACTTCGAACATCACTGGCTGTTGCGTTTTCACCTGCAGGCCGAGTCGGTCGGGTTGTTCAGCGAGGGCTTGCTGGCGTTCGATGGCGAAGGGCGCATTTGTGCGGTCAACCAGAGCGCCCTGAACCTGTTGGGGCAGTTGCGCGGCGGTTTGGTGGGCCAGCCGGTGGAAGCGTTTTTCGACTGTTCCCTGGATCAGTTGCTGGGGCGCGCCAGCGCAAATGCCACGGCCAGTTGGCCATTGCGCACCCGCGAGGGTCGGCCTCTGTTTGCAGCGTTGCGAGGCCAGCCGCGCAGTGTGCCGGCCCCTATCATCAAGCCGCAGGCGCCACGGCCTTTGGGTATCTGCCTGGGCGACCCGGCGTTGCAAAACGAGCTGCGCAAGGCCTCGCGAGTCTTCGAGCGCGACGTGCCCTTACTGATCAACGGCGAAACCGGCTGCGGTAAAGAAGCCTTCGCCAAGGCCGTGCACCAGACTAGCCAGCGGGGCGACAAGGCCTTTGTCGCGCTGAACTGTGCGGCGATTCCAGAAAACCTGATCGAGAGCGAATTGTTTGGCTATCGCGCCGGCAGTTTTACTGGCGCCCTTAAAGAGGGTATGCGCGGCAAGCTGCAACAGGCCGATGGCGGCACGCTGTTTCTCGATGAAATCGGCGACATGCCCCTGGCGCTGCAAACCCGCCTGTTAAGGGTGCTGGAAGACCGCCTGGTGGTGCCTATCGGTGGTGAACCCCAAGCCGTGAACGTGCGCATCATCAGCGCCACGCACCGCAATTTGCTGGAGCGTGTGGCCGATGGCAGCTTTCGCGAAGACCTGTATTACCGCCTGAACGGCTTGGAAGTTGCCCTGCCGCCGTTGCGCGAACGCACTGACAAGTCGCAACTGTTGGACTACCTCCTGGCCCAAGAGGCGGGCACCGAGCAGGTGATGCTCGACGAGCCTGCGCGCCAAGCCTTGTTGGCATTCCATTGGCCCGGCAACCTGCGGCAGTTGCGTACGGTGTTGCGCACAATAGTGGCGCTTTGTGAGGGCGGGCGAGTCGGGCTTGAGGACTTGCCGGCGCTGATTCGACAGGCGCGGCCCCAAGGGCAGAGGCTGGATGCGCCGTGCGCCTCGCCGCTGGAGAGCGCCGAGCGTCAGGCATTACTCGATGCGTTGGCGCAGCAGCGCTGGCATATGAGCCATGTGGCTGAACAGCTGGGCGTCAGTCGCAATACGCTGTACCGCAAGTTACGCAAACATGGGATTTCACGGGAGGTTATGCATTAGGGGCGCGACAGTTGTCGGAATAACTCAGTTATTGCGGACTGCTCGTTTTTTGTCCCACGTGATTTAAGGTTTTTTATCGCTCTACGCACTCACGTCGTCCCGGAACGTGGTGCGCTGTTTTAAGCACTGATGGAATAAGGGCAGAGCATCACTTGCCCTTAAACACCGTTGTTTGAAACTTCTAGGGTGACAACACATGAATATTACAAGTCCAATAACGACTCCTGTGCCACAACTCCCTGTTCAACTTGATGTTACGCCCACGCCTGCACCGCAGCCCTTGATGGCGGGCTGGGGCGAACCGATGCACCCCCTTGAGCATGAGCCTGGCACGCAGTTGTCTGAGCCGCAGGCTGATCAAACGCCGAAGGTGCGCATCAGGCGTGGAATCTTCGGGCGGCGGTTCGGGGGAGGGTCCAGGCCCACGCCGCCGGTGTCTCCCCCGCCGTCGCCCAGGGTACCGCCTGCCCCGGTCAGTCCCACGCCTACCCGGCCCCAAACCACGACGGGAGGGAAAAAACCGACGACAACCCACGACACCTCTGGCACCAGCGTGACCGCGGGCAGTTCAGGCCAGTCGACGGCCAGTAAGCTCAAAGACGCGCTGACCAAGGGGCCTCAGACGCCCCCTCTCGGTGGCACCACCGCTGTGAAACCGGCGGAATCGCCCAAAGTCAGTGTGGCCGATGTCACTCAGCGGCTGTTGGATGCCGACAGGCTGGTCAAGGCGGGCGTTATTTCTACATCGCCCTCTACCGGCAAGATGGTCAAGGACGCGTTCATCAACGCAGGCATCAATGGCATGGTCAGCGCGCCGATCAATGTGGGCGCCTATGCCGGGTCCGTGGCTGCGGGGGAAGCGATCAAGGGCCAATACGTACCGTCGCCGGTAACGCCACCGCCACCGCATTTGCCTGGCGGTGTGCAGGCCGGTCAGAAGCCAGCGCCGCCAGTCGTTACGCCATCCACACCCGATGAGCCTGCGCCTGGGGCCACACGCCATTTGGATCGCGTAGAAAAGGTGATGCTGGAGTTTGCCAATCTCATCATCACGCTGGCGGGAAACACCGGAGACCGGCTTGTCATGGGCGACGCCTGGCCCAAGGAGCGCGGGGCACGCATGAGTAACCTTGAGCAGTTACTGGACGTTTCAGAAACCCATATGAAACAACTGGCCGAGGACCACGAGCTGATTTTCAAACCTCACATCGAGTCACAAACGTCCCCTGGTACCGGTGGCCGCTTAGGCGTGATCGAGCGTCGGTACCATGCCTTGAAAAAAACCGCTGACCGAATCATGACCTTGAAAGGCGCTGAGCTTAACAACACGCGCACCACGGTTTAAGTCATTCCTTTTGCCCGCCGGATCCTACCGGCGGGCGTTTCGCCCTCAGCTAATGCGTGCGAACTTTCCCACCCTACGCTAACCTGCCTCGATGTTTACGAGGTCGACTATGCACATTCATATTCTGGGTATCTGCGGTACGTTCATGGGTTCGATGGCGGTTCTGGCCAAAGAGCTGGGCCATCACGTAACAGGCTCCGATGCCAATGTTTATCCACCCATGAGCACGCAGCTAGAGGCGCAAGGGATTGAGCTGACCCAAGGTTACGACCCTGCGCAATTCGACCCCGTGCCGGACCTGGTCGTCATCGGCAACGCCATGTCGCGCGGCAACCCGGCGGTGGAATACGTACTCAACAAAGGCTTGCCTTACGTCTCCGGCCCCCAGTGGCTGGCCGACCATGTACTGCAAGGCCGTTGGGTCCTGGCAGTGGCGGGTACTCACGGCAAGACCACCACCAGCAGCATGCTGGCCTGGGTGCTGGAACATGCGGGCATGAGCCCGGGCTTCCTGATTGGCGGTGTGCCGCAGAACTTCTCGGTGTCGGCGCGCCTGGGCCAGACACCGTTTTTTGTGATCGAGGCCGATGAATACGACAGCGCCTTTTTCGACAAGCGCTCCAAGTTCGTCCACTACCGCCCGCGCACGGCGATCCTCAACAACCTTGAGTTTGATCACGCGGATATCTTCCCCGATCTGCCGGCGATTGAGCGGCAGTTCCACCATTTGGTGCGCACCATTCCCAGCGAAGGCCTGGTCATTCATCCCACCACCGAGCCTGCGTTGCAGCGTGTGATCGACATGGGCTGCTGGACCCCGGTGCAAACCACCGGCGCGGGTGGGCAGTGGCAGGCCAGGTTGCTCAGCGACGACGGTTCGCGGTTTGAAGTGCTGTTCGAAGGCCAGGCCCAAGGCATTGTCGATTGGGGCATGACCGGCCAGCACAACGTGGCTAACGCCTTGGTGAGCCTGGCTGCCGCTCGGCATGTCGGCGTGGTGCCGGCCATGGGCATCGCCGCCTTGAGCGCGTTCAAGAGTGTGAAGCGGCGCATGGAGAAAGTCGCCGACGTGAATGGGATTACCATTTACGACGACTTTGCCCACCACCCAACCGCCATTGCCACCACCCTGGATGGCCTGCGCAAGCGCGTGGGCGATGCGCAGATCATCGCCATCGTCGAACCGCGTTCCAACTCCATGAAGCTCGGCGCACACCGTGATGGCCTGCCTGAAAGCGTCAACGATGCCGACCAGGTGGTGTGGTATGCGCCAGCCAACCTCGGCTGGGATTTGCCGGGCATTGCTGCGCTGTGCACCATACCTTCGAAGGTTTGCGATTCGCTGGAAGGCATCATTGAGCAGGTGAAGTCCTTGGCCCAGCCCGGCACCCACGTGGTGGTCATGAGCAACGGCGGCTTCGGCGGCCTGCACGGCAAGTTGGCCGAGGCGTTGAAATGAGCGGGCCGGAGCGCATTACCCTGGCGATGACCGGCGCGTCTGGTGCGCCTTACGGCCTGCGCCTGCTCGATTGCCTGGTGCGTGAAGACCGTGAGGTGCATTTTCTGATCTCCAAGGCGGCGCAGTTGGTGTTGGCGACCGAGACCGATGTCGCGCTGCCTTCCAAAGTGCAGATGATGCAGGCGTTCCTCACCGAGTACACCGGTGCGGCGGCGGGGCAGATCAAGGTCTACGGCAAAGAAGACTGGATGTCGCCGGTAGCTTCGGGCTCCGGTGCGCCGGCGGCCATGGTGGTGGTGCCATGCTCCACCGGTACCTTGTCGGCGATTGCCACGGGCGCCTGCAACAACCTGATCGAACGGGCGGCGGACGTGACCTTGAAGGAGCGCCGCCAATTGATCCTGGTGCCGCGCGAAGCGCCGTATTCGAGCATTCACCTGGAGCACATGCTCAAGTTGTCGAACATGGGCGTGACCATTCTGCCCGCGTCGCCTGGCTTCTATCACCAGCCGCAGACCATCGATGACCTGGTGGACTTTGTGGTGGCGCGCATTCTCAACCTGTTGAACATTCCCCAGGACATGCTGCCGCGTTGGGGTGAGCACCATCTGGGCGGCGATGAATAAAGCGCTGCTGCTGTTGATGGCGCTGCAACTTACCGGCTGCGCCACGGCGCGCACGCTGGATGCGGCGCAACCGGGCGCACCGGTGGTGTATGCCGGCACGCGGCTGGATCTGTACGCGATCAATGGTGGCTGCTGCGCCAAGGACCGCTTTGGCGCCGAGGCCCCGAGCTATCCCCAGCTCGACCTGCCGGCCAGTGCGTTGCTCGATACCTTGTTGTTGCCACTGTCGGTGTTGACGGTGCTGGGGGTTGGCTTCAACGCCACGGGCGGGCTGTAAGGCAGTGGCTGCCTGGGCCGGCCCCGGCGGCCAGCGCATATCTACCTGACGCCCGGCGATCCAAATGTGGGAGCGGGCTTGCTCGCGAAGGCGGCCTGGCAGTCAACACAGTTGGATTGTGTGCATATCCATTGCTGCGGTAACGGCC
>NZ_LYSO01000155.1:0-12382 GCF_001728935.1 Pseudomonas sp. AP42 | reverse complement strand
GAGCGGAACCCTAGGTGGCCGTTACCGCAGCAATGGATATGTACACAATCCAACTGTGTCGCCTGTCAGGCCGCCATCGCGAGCAAGCCCGCTCCCACAAGTTTGACAGCGGGGTGTCAGGTAGATAGCCGTAGGCTGGGAGGCCGCCATCGCAGGCAACCCAGCTCCCACATTTTTAAGCGCATTTCACTTCAGGCTTTTCTCTAGCCACGCTTTCAAGTCCTGGATTTCCGCCGCGCTGATGGTGTGATTCATCCCCAGGTATCGATGAAACTCCGGCTTGAGCCCCAACCCCGCCAGCACCTCGTTCGCCCGTTTGGCAGAGTCAAAGGGCAACGCCTGATCCAAAGTGCCATGGCCAATAAAGATCGCCAGCTTGCCCATCGCCGCATCCGGTTTCAGCGCAGACCTGAGCACCGGTAGCACGCTGCCACTGAGCGCAGCGATACCGCGTACCAACTCGGGTTCACGCAAGGCCACCTCGTAAGACATGATCGCGCCCTGGCTGAACCCCACCAGGAACACCCGATCACTTTGGGTGTGGTACTTGGCGGTGGCCTTGAGCACAAAGTCCTTGATCAGCCGGGCGCTGCTGAACAGTTCGTCGGTCTCGCCGTTGTACTCAGGCTCATCGGTCTTGGTGAACCAGCGATAACCCTGCGGCTCCACCGGCAGCGGCGCACGCACCGACAGGTAGGTCCAGGTAGACGGCAACGCGTCCTTGATGCCAAACAAATCTTCCTCGTTACTGCCAAAACCATGCAGGAAGATCACCAGCGGCTGGTTGCGCGCATCGCCCTGGGTCTGTTCCAGGTAGGACAACGGCAAGTCGGTGTGCAAGCCGCTATCGGCATGAGCGGCGCCGGCCACCAGGGCCAAGGCGAAGGCAAGCTGTTTGAGCATCGGGTTTACCTCAGGGTTTGCGCAACAAATAGGTGTCCATGATCCAGCCGTTTTCCAGGCGCGCCGCCTTGCGTACCCGTTCGATCTCTTCTGCCACCTGCGCCACTTTGCCGCTGATCAGGATCTCGTCCGGCGTACCCAGGTAAGCGCCCCAGTAAATATCCAGGTCCTGATCTGCCACACTGCGGTAGGAATCTTCGGCGTCGAGCATCACCACCAGAGTATCGGCATCACTCGCCTGCCCCGCTGCCAACCGGCGCCCGGTGGTGATTTCGATGGACTTGCCGATGCGGTTGAGCGGCACCTTATGCTGCGCCGCCAGGGCCTGCACGCTGGTGATGCCGGGGATCACTTCAAACTCGAAGACACAACGGCCACTGGCAAGAATCGCCTGCAAGATACGAATGGTGCTGTCGTACAGCGCCGGGTCACCCCAGGCCAGAAACGCGCCCACTTCGCCGTCTGCCATTTCTTCGTTGATCATGCGCTCGAAGGTGTGCTGCTTATCGCGGTTGAGGTCTTGCACGGCGGTGGTGTAGTCGATTTCACCGCGCACCCGCTCCGGGCAGTCGGCCTCGACAAAACGGTAGCCGGGTTCGGTGATGTAGGTGTCGCAGATTTCCCGGCGCAGGTCGATCAGCTTGTCCTTGCTCTGGCCCTTGTCCATCAGGAAGAACACGTCGGTACGGTTCAGCGCCTTCACGGCCTGCATCGTGATGTAGTCAGGGTTGCCGGCGCCAATGCCGATGATCAGGATGCGTTTCATGGGGTGCTCTCAGTGCGGGGCGTCGATTTTGCCATGTTCCGGGAATCAGGCGGAAGTTTCCAGGCGCAAGCGCCACACGCCGTTGAAGCGTAGCTCGGTGACGGACAATGGCTCGACGTCGATCCGGTAGAACATCGAGACAGGCAACTGCATCGCGGACAGCATCGCCGCACGGATGACGAACGGGTGGGTCACAGCGATAACATGGCCGGGGTGGGTTTCAAGAGATTTGAGCCATTGGCCGACCCTAATGCACAACTGATCCACCGACTCGCCGCCGTGGGCTGCGCTGGTGCTGTCGGTGGCCCAGGTGTTCAAGGTTTCGCTGTCGAGTTGGCCGATGCGCTGGCCTTTCCATGCACCTACATCAAGGTCGCATAAGGCGGGGTCGACCTGGGCGTTATCGCCGAACAAG
The DNA here is from genome assembly GCF_001728935.1 of Pseudomonas sp. AP42. NCBI lineage: Bacteria > Pseudomonadati > Pseudomonadota > Gammaproteobacteria > Pseudomonadales > Pseudomonadaceae > Pseudomonas > Pseudomonas sp. AP42. Next base: position 10,298 of record NZ_LYSO01000155.1, on the reverse strand, counting down.
CCCGCGCTCTGGCGGGTTCTGGCCTCGGGGCCGCACAGCAGGCGTGCCTGTTGTTTGTAGCGTCCGGCCAGGGACAGGGCCGCGCTCTGCCAGTCTATCGTGACGGATTCGTCATCAGAGAAACGTCCCTGCTTTTGCAGGGGCGTGAGGGCGTGGCAGATCAGGGTCAAGCGGGTGGCCGGCATGGCGATTCTCTTGTAGGAGCGAGCTTGCTCGCGAAGAACGTCAACGATAGCGCGTGTTGCCTGAGTAAACGCGGCGCCTTTGAGTTTTTCGCGAGCAAGCTGGCTCCTACAGGGAGTTAGGGCAAGTTCCGTACCACAGGGTGTTCGTGAGTCAGGCCAACGCAGTATTGGCAGGCACGGCTGTCGAGTGAGCGCTGGCGACAAAATCGTCCTTGCGCAACACCACCAACGCCAGCAACGACACCACCCCGGTCGCCACGTAGAAATACCACGGCGAGGTAATGTCTCCCGTCACCTTGATCAACCAGGTGGAAATCAACGGCGCACTGCCGCCAAACACCGCCACCGGCACGTTATAGGCCACCGCAATCCCGGTGGAACGAATGCGCGTGGGCAGCAGTTCACTCATCAGCGCATAGGTCGACGACGCATACAGCCCGAACAAAATCGCCACCGCCATCAACGGCGCGAAGAAGGTCGCCGGGGTGGCGGTCGGGGCGGATTTGAACAGCCAGAACATCGCCAGGGTCGCCAGTGTGCCGATCACCATCAGGAACGGCTTGCGCCCGTATTTATCGGTAAAGGCTCCGCCAAACGGCATCACGAAGGCCGCCGAGAAGCTGGCGACGAACACGTACAGCAAGGTGGTGCCGCTGTCGAACTTGAGGATCTTGGCCATGTAGGTCGAGGCGAAGGTCAGCACCAGGTAAAAGATCGAGCTGTGCAAGGTGATGATAAAGAACACCAGGGCAATCGCACGCTTCCACTGCCAGACCTCCCGCAGCGGCGCCCGCGACGTTTGCCCGGCACGTTGCAGGGCCAGGAACTCAGGGCTGTCTTCGAGCTTGAGGCGGATGTACATGGAGATAAAGCCCAGGGGCGCGGCGATCAGGAACGGTACGCGCCAGGCCCATTCCTGCATGACCTCGGCGCCCAGCACCCAGGTCATGCCGTTGGCCACAGCGCCACCGAGCAGCAAGCCCAGCACGGCGGTGACCATCAGCCAGCAGGTGGCAAAACCGCGGCGACCGGGGCCGGCGTATTCGGAGATGAAGCTGGTGACGGTGCCGATTTCGCCGCCCGCCGAGAAGCCCTGCACGCAGCGCACCAGGATCAACAGGACGGGGGCGGCGATGCCCAGGCTGGCGTAGGTCGGCAACAGGCCCAGCATCACCGTGGAGCCGGTCATCATCACCAGCGCCATGATCAGGGTTTTGCGCCGGCCGATCTTGTCCGCCAGCGGGCCGAAGAACAGCCCACCCAAGGGGCGGATAAAGAAGCTCAGCGCAAACGCGGCAAAGCTGGCCAACAGGCTGGTGGTGGGGTCATCGGAGACGAAGAACGCCTGGCCGATATAGACCGCGAGAAAGCCATACACGCCGTAGTCGTACCACTCGATCAAGTGGCCGGAGGTGGCGCCCAGAAACGCACGGCGGCGCTTGCGGACGGTGTCTTGTGCGGGATTGCCCATCGTGGGGACTCCTTGTCTGATTATCGATCCATGTTAAAGCGCGGCGATACTCGCGGTTTGCAGCCAATGCCGCAAGTCGGTCTTGAGAATCTTGCCGTAACTGTTCTTGGGCAAGTCGCTGCGCCACACATATTTTTTCGGTTTTTTGAACGAGGCCATGCGCGCCAGGAACCATGCGGTGAGTTCGCCTTCGTCCAGCGGCTGGCCGCTGCGGGTCACCACGAAGGCCACCACCGACTCACCCCATTGCGCGTCCGGCTCGCCCACCACGCACACCTCAAACACTTCGGGATGCTGGGCCAGCACTTCCTCGACTTCACGGGGGTACACGTTGCTGCCGCCACTGATGATCACGTCCTTGGAGCGGTCCGTGAGGGTCAGGTAGCCGGCCGGGTCTAGGTAGCCGATGTCACCAGTCAGCAGCCAACCGTCCACCAGCGTCTGGCGCGTGGCCTGGGGGTTGCGCCAGTAGCCTTGCATCACCGTAGCGCCACGCACCGCGATTTCACCGCGCTGGCCGGTGGGTAGTGGCTGGTGCTCGGCATCGAGGATGCGAATCTCCACACACGCTTGCGCATGGCCCACCGAGGCGGCCAGGGCAGCCCAGTCGGGACGCTGGCGCTCGGCGATCAAGGCGCGGGGCAAGACGCTGATGGTCATCGGGCTCTCGCCCTGGCCGTAGATCTGCACCAGGCGCGGGCCGAAGGTGTCGACCGCTTCGCGCAGGTCAGCCAGGTACATGGGCCCGCCGCCATAGACAATGGTCTTGATGCCAGCGCCGTGATAATCCTGGCGCCGCGCCTGCTCCACCATGCGCTTGACCATGGTCGGCGCGGCAAACAGCGACACATCGCCCATCTGCTCTGCCAGCCCGAACAGCTCGGCAGCATCGAAGCCATGGGAAGCCGGCACCACATGGCGGGCGCCGCAGCGCACATGGATGAAGTTGTACAGGCCGGCGCCGTGGGACATGGGCGCGGCATACAGCGCCGCATCGTCGGCACTCACCGCGTCGACATCCGTGGCGTAGCACAGCGACATGGCGATCAGGTTGCCGTGGGACAGCATCACGCCCTTGGAGCGCCCGGTGGTGCCCGAGGTGTAGAACAGCCAGGCGAGGTCGTGATCCTGACGGGGCACTGGCTGTTCCAGGGTCGGCCAACCATGGCTGGGCGGCAGCGGGTGGCCGTCCAGTTCGGTGCAACGCGCGGGCAAATCCCGCGATGAAAACACTTGGCCGCCGTCGGTAAAGATCAACTGCGCCTCGGCATTATCGGCAATCCACGCCGCTTCGCTGGGGTGCAGCTTGGCGTTGATCGGCACCGCCACCCCGCCCATCCACCAAATGGCGTAGAGCAGTTCCAGGTAGTCGCAGCTGTTTTTCATCAGCAGCGCCACGGCGTCCCCCGGCACCAGGCCATGCTGTTCCACCAACTGCGCGGCGCGTTGGCGAACGTGGGCGGCGAAGGTGGCGTAGTCGGCCACTAGCACGCTGCCGTCGAACAAAGCCGGGCGTTGCGGGGCCCGGCGCTGGGTGTCGTGCAGCCAGTTGGCAATGTTCATGGCTCAGCTCCGGCGTGCCTGCAGGACCGAGGCGTAGTTGGCCACCGCCATGCCGCCCATGTTGAACACCAGGCCGAACTCCGGGTTGGGCACCGCCAGGCCAATCGGCTCGCCGGTCAATTGCCGGAACGCCAGGGCATGCATGGACACCCCCGTGGCGCCGACGGGATGCCCCTTGGCCTTGAGCCCGCCGGAAAGGTTCACCGGCAAGCGCCCGCCGGAGCGCACCACGCCGCTGTCGAGCACGCGATGGCCTTCGCCCTTGGGCGCCAGGCCCATGGCTTCGTAGATCAGCAGCTCGGCGATGGTGAAGCAGTCGTGTACCTCGGCGAAATTTAGGTCAGCCAGGGTCACATTCGCCCCGCGCAGCGCTGCATGGATCGCGCGTTGCGGCCCTTCAAAGGCCAGGATGTCGCGCTGGGCGATCGGCAAGGTGTCGTTGACCTGAGTCATTGCGCGGATTTGCACCTCACGACGAAACGCCCGCGCACGTTTGGGCGAGGCGAGGATGATCGCAGCGGCGCCGTCGCTGATCAGCGAGCAATCGGTCAGGCGCAGGGAGTCGGCCACGAACGGATTGCTTTGGGACACGTTATTGCAGTGCTCGAAATTCATCTCCCGATGCATCTGCGCCAGCGGGTTGGCCATGGCGTTGGAGTGGTTTTTGGTGGCGATGGCCGCCATCGAGCCCAGCGGGCAGTGGTAACGCTCGGCGTATTGGCGCGCAGCGCGGCCGAACAACTGGGGGAAACTCAGGCCGGCTTCGGCCGGGTCGTTCTGGTAACCGGCCCCGGCCAAGGCTTGGGTGACCGCAGCGGTGCTGGTGTGGGTCATCTTCTCGGCGCCCACCACCAGCACCAGCTCAGCACTGCCGGAGAGGATCGCATTGACCCCCGCCTGAATCGCCGCCGAGCCGGACGCACAGGCGTTTTCACAGCGGGTGGCGGGTTTGAAGCGCAGCCCGGGGTCGGCTTGCAATAGCAATGAAGCGGCAAACCCATCGGGCACCAGCCCCGAGTTGAAATGACCGAGGAACAACGCATCGATTTGCGACGCGTCAATCTCGGCGTCGCTCAAGGCTTCCCGGGTCACCTGGACGATCAGGTCTTCCAGCGTCGTGCCTTCCAGGCGACCAAAACGGGAGTGACCAGCGGCAACAATGGAGACGCAATCAGCAGGCATAATCAATTTCTTCTGTTCTTGATTCGGACTTTACTTACAATGACCCACCCCTGATCGTGCGCCAATTCGTGTAACTACTTACACGGGTAAGTAGCGAGCCAGGGCATTGAACAACGAGGCAGGATGCCCCATGACCGCGCTAGCCCAGCAATTTCCCGACCTCGAACGCCTGGCGTTCAAGCTGTCCCCTGCCCCGCAGATCGTCACCAGCGACCGCGTGATACTCGACTGCAACGACGCTTTCCTGAAGCTGTTCGGCTATACGCGCGACGCGCTGGTCAACCAGCTGACCCTGCTGATCTACCCGTCCCAGGCCGACTACCACGCCATCGGCAAGCGCAGCCATGACTGGCTGCTCGACAGCGACAATGGCTTTTATTCCGATGAACGCTTCATGCAGCACCACAACGGCGAAGTGTTCTGGGCCAAGTCCCACGGCTACACCCTCACGCCCAAAGACCCGTTCAAACTGATGATCTGGCACTTCGAACGCCTGGACCGCATGCACCAGGGCACCGGCGACCTCACGCCCCGTGAGCGGGAAATCGCCATGCACATCGTCAACGGCTTCAAATCCAAGGAAATCGCCCTGCGCCTGGCAATCTCCCACCGCACCGTTGAGGTGCATCGGGCGCGGCTGATGAAGAAACTCCAGGCCAAGACGGTGGTGGAATTGGTGTCAAAGATCATTATGGTGGCCTGACCGCAATGCCCAAAGCAGCGAAGATCAAATGTGGGAGCTGGCTTGCCTGCGAAAGCGGTCGTGCAGTCATAGATGCAGTGACTGACACGCCGTCATCGCAGGCAAGCCAGCTCCCACATTTAAATTGAGGTGCGTCAGGTAGCTGAAACGTTCAACCGAGCACGTCCATACAATCCCCCACCACCCTGCCCCCCCTAACCTCACCGCTTTCAAACCCTCAGAAGCGCTGGAGAACGGGCATGGGCAACACAACAACCAAGGTATCGCTGGCATTGACGCTGCTGGCAAGTGCGATGATGAACAGCGCGTTCGCCGCCACCCCAAGCGTGGCCGTGGCACCGCAGTACGACACCAGCCATGTCTATGTGGCACCGGCCGATGTGGACCGTTTTGCCCAGAGTTTCCTCGCCACCTTCGGCGGCAAAAGCACGCCCCAGGTCGTGGTCAACGTGCTGCCGGTGCCGAGCAGCACCACCTCGCAATTGCTCCAGACCCCGGCGGGCACCGTGTCGTTGTTCGGCTTTACCACCCCCGTCCCCCACCCCTTCGGCCAGGAACGCAACGGCTATCTGGTCAAGGACATGGACGTGGCCCTCAAGGCCGCGCGGGAAAATGGCGCCGACGTGATCGTCAGCGATTTCCCCGACCCCATCGGCCGTGACGCCGTGGTGCAATGGCCAGGCGGCGTGAACATGCAGCTGTACTGGCACACCAAGACCCCGGATTACGCCGCCTTCGAGACCGTGCCGGAAAACCGTGTGTATGTGTCCAACGACAGCGCCGAGCGGTTTATCAAGGCGTTCCTGGGTTTCTCCCACGGCAAGGTGTTGAGCGACGACAAGCACGCCCCAGGGGTTGATGTCGGCCAGGCCGGCGGCCACTACCGCCGGGTTGATATCGAATCGCCGTTCGGGCGCATGGCGGTGCTGGTCACCAACGGCCAACTGCCCTACCCGTTCGGCCACGACACCACCGGTTACCAGGTCAACGACCTCGCCGCCACCCTGGGCAAGGCCACTGGCTCTGGCGCCACAGTGCTGGTGCCGGCGTTCGACAGCAAAGGTCGGCGCAGTGCGTTGGTGGAGTTCCCAGGCGGTTATGTCGCAGAAATCCACCAACTCAGCGCGGCAAAATGATGCGTCACGCAGGCTGGAGCCTGGCTGTGTTGTGGCCGTTGCTTGCTGGCAGCGTGCAGGCCGACGACCAGCCGGTTCGCCCGGCGATCAAGGCCAACCGTTGGCAGGAAGACTGGTCGGTGCTCAAGGACCCGGCCTTGCGCACGCAACCGCTGGACAACCTCAAGTACATCCCGTTGTCCGCGGCCAACCCGTTCACCTACCTGTCGTTGGGCGCAACCTTGCGTGAACGCTTCGAGATGAACGACGCCAGCGGGTTCGGCGTGCGCGATGTACCGCGTGACCGCTACCTGATCCAGCGTTTTCAGGTGCACGCCGACTTGCACCTGAACGAAAACTGGCGGCTGTTCACCCAGTTGGAAGACGTGCGGGCCTATGACAAGACTACGATTGGCGGTGCCGACCAGAACCGCGTCGACCTGCGCCTGGCCTTTGCCGAATACGTGAAGACCTTCAACGCCGGCACCTTCAAGGCTCGGGCTGGCCGCCAGGATTTCGCCTTCGACTTGCAGCGTTTCATCTCGTCACGGGACGGCCCGAATGTGCGGCAGTCCTTCGATGCGTTGTGGGCGGACTGGGAAACGCCGCAATGGCGTTTTATCGGGATCGCCAGCCAACCGGTGCAGTACCAGGATGGCCGGCATTTCGACGACAAGTCCAACAGCGATGCGCGCTTCCACATGCTGCGGGTCGAGCGACTGGTGGGCGGCACCAATGAGCTGTCGGCCTATTACGGCGTGTACGAGCGCAGCGCCGCCCATTACCTGGATGCCGACGGCGAAGAGACCCGACAGTTATTGGACGCCCGCCTCGGTGGCGCAGCCCAGGGGTTCGACTGGGATGTCGAAGCCATGCTGCAACGCGGCTCGGTGGGCAGCAAGACGATTCGCGCCTGGGCCGGTGGCAGCCGCACCGGCTACACCTTTGACACGCTGGCCTGGAAGCCGCGTATCGGCCTGCAACTGGATATCGCCTCCGGTGACCGCAAGGCCCATGACGGCCGGGTCGGCACCTTCAACCCGCTGTTCCCCAATGGCTATTACTTTTCCCTGGCGGGTTATACCGGCTACAGCAACCTGATCCACGTCAAGCCGTCGATTACCGTCAAGCCCATCGCCAAGCTCAGCGTGCAAACCGCTGTCGGCCTGCTGTGGCGGCAGACCACCGCAGACGCCGTCTACACCCAGCCCAACCTGGCCGTGGCGGGCACGGCGGGCCAAGGTGAGCGCTGGACCGGCGCCTACGGGCAACTGCGCACCGACTACGCCTTTACGCCCAACCTCAGCGGTGCGGTCGAGGCGGTGCACTACGCGGTTGGCCAGCCCCTGCGTGATGCCGGTGGGCACGACAGCAATTACCTGGGCATGGAGCTCAAGTTCAGTTGGTGAGACAAGCACACCCATACAAGCCTGGGCCCCGGTTTACGGCAATAGTGATACGGTTTTTTCACCGCCCTTTTTCAGCCCTGCAAGGAGTTTCAGATGAGCACATTCGTTGCCAAAGACGGTACCCAGATCTACTTCAAGGACTGGGGCAGCGGTAAGCCCGTGCTGTTCAGCCATGGCTGGCCGCTGGATGCGGACATGTGGGAATACCAGATGGAATACCTGAGCAGCCGTGGCTTTCGCACCATTGCGTTCGACCGTCGTGGCTTTGGCCGCTCGGACCAGCCATGGACCGGTAACGACTACGACACCTTCGCTGACGATATCGCCCAGTTGATCGAACACCTGGACCTGCAGGACGTGACCCTGGTGGGCTTCTCCATGGGTGGCGGTGACGTGGCGCGCTACATCGCCCGCCACGGCAGTGCCCGTGTCGCCGGCCTGGTGTTGCTGGGCGCGGTCACGCCGATCTTCGGCCAGCAAGCCGATTACCCCCAAGGCGTGCCTGGCGAGGTGTTCGATGGCATCAAGGCCGGCCTGTTGAAGGATCGTGCGCAGTTCATCAGCGACTTCAACACGCCGTTCTTCGGTCTCAATAAAGGCCAGCACGTTTCAGAGGGCGTGCTCAGCCAGACCCTGCAGATCGCCATGCTCGCGTCGCTCAAATCCACCGTGGATTGCGTCACCGCGTTCTCGCAAACCGACTTCCGCCCGGACATGGCCAAGATCAACGTGCCGACCCTGGTGATCCATGGCGACGGCGACCAGATCGTGCCGTTCGACAGCACCGGCAAAGTCGCGGCGCAGATGATCGAGGGCGCGCAATTGAAGGTGTACAAGGATGCGCCTCACGGGTTTGCCGTGACCCACGCTCAACAGCTCAACGAAGACCTGTTGGCGTTCCTGAACCGCTGATACCTCGATGCACTTGTAGGAGCGAGCTTGCTCGCGAAGAACGTCAACGATAACGCGTGCTTGCTGAATGAACGCGGCGCCTATGAGTTTTTCGCGAGCAAGCTCGCTCCTACAGAAGGCAAAAGGCCGGGTTCACCCGGCCTTTTTTTTCAGGCAAAGCGCTGGCTCAACACCAGCCGCCCTGGCCCTGCGATCAGCACGCTGGTGAAGATGATCAGCAGCAGCCAACCGAACTGCCCTTCGAACAGCGTCCATTCCGGGTGCACCACCAGCAACGCAATCACCAGCACCGCCAGGATCGGCAGACACGCCAGGCGCACCAGCACGCCCGCGATGATCAGCAACGGGCACAGCACCTCGGCGAAAATCGCCAGCAGCAAGGTGATAGACGCGCCCAGGTGAAAGGGGTCTTCGATCAGCTTCAGTTGTTCGCTGTAGTGCAGCAACTTGGGCAACCCATGCACCCACAGCAGGAACAATGCCCCACTGGCCCGCAGAAACAACAGCCCGATGTCCTGATTTCTTGCTTGGTTCATATGCCACCTGTTTGCGTCGAAAATGACCGACAGTCAGTGTGTCCAACACCGCGTCGCCGCACTTGCAGGCTTGTGCTGAAATCCTGCGTTTGCATTGCCCGAAGAACCCGGCATGATCTTGCTGAACTGCCGACCCCGCGCTACGGTCCCAACCCATACGCTCATCGCTACAGGAACTTTTCCATGACGCTCCCCCAAGAAATGACCCTGATCGAAATCACCACCCCTGGCGGGCCCGAGGTCTTGCAGCCGCGCAGCGCCGACGTACCGGTGGCCGGGCCGGGCGAGATTCTGATTCGCGTGCACGCCGCCGGGGTCAACCGCCCAGACGCCTTGCAGCGCGCGGGTAAATACCCGATGAAGCCCGGCATGAGCCCGATTCCGGGGTTGGAAGTGGCCGGTGAAGTGGTGGCGCTGGGCACTGGCGTGAACGAATACAGCCTGGGCGACAAGGTTTGCGCCCTGACCAATGGCGGCGGCTATGCGCAGTATTGCGCGGTGCCGGCCAGCCAGGCGCTGCCGATCCCCGCAGGCATGGACTGGATTCAGGCCGCTGCCGTGCCGGAAACGTTCTTTACGGTCTGGGCCAACCTGTTCGGTCTCGGCGGTGCCCGCAAAGGCCAGCGCGCCTTGATCCACGGCGGCACCAGCGGCATCGGCACCACCGCGTTGATGCTTTGCCAGGAGTTCGGCATCCAGGCATTCGCCACGGCGGGCAGCGCCGACAAATGCGCGGCGATTGCCAAGCTCGGTGCCGAGCCGATCAACTACCGCGAACAGGCATTTGCCGAGGTCATCGCCAAACAGACCGATGGCAAAGGCGTCAACGTGATCCTCGACATCATGGGCGCCTCGTACCTCAACAATAACCTCAAGGCCCTGGGCATGGACGGCCACCTGGTGATCCTCGGCTTCCTCGGTGGTGGCAAGGCCAACGACGTCGACCTGCTGACCATCCTCGGCAAACGAGCGGTGATCACCGGCTCGCTGCTGCGGGCCCGCACGCGGGAAGAAAAGGCCGAGATTGCCCAGCAACTGCGCGAACATGTGTGGCCGGTACTCAGTGCCGGGCGCTGCCTGCCGATTATCGACCAGGTCTACGCCTACACCGACGCCGCCCAGGCCCATGCGAGGATGGAAGGTGGGGACCATATCGGCAAGATTGTGTTGCGGGTGGAGTGAGGCATTTTTGATGTGCAGAGGGGTTGCAGATCCCTGTGGG
>NZ_LYSO01000154.1:0-12585 GCF_001728935.1 Pseudomonas sp. AP42 | reverse complement strand
GGCCGTTACCGCAACAATGGATATGTACACAATCCAACTGTGTTGACTGCTAGGCCGCCTTCGCGAGCAAGCCCGCTCCCACAATTTGATCGCGGGGCGGCAGGTAGATGAGTGTCGGCTGCCAGGCCGCCTTCGCAGGCAAGCCAGCTCCCACAATTTGATCGCGGGGCGGCAGGTAGATGAGTGTCGACTGCCAGGCCGCCTTCGCAGGCAAGCCCGCTCCCACAATTTGATCGCGGCGCGGCAGGTAGATGAGTGTCGACTGCCAGGCCGCCTTCGCGAGCAAGCCCGCTCCCACAATTTGATCGCGGCGCGGCAGGTAGATGAGTGTCGACTGCCAGGCCGCCTTCGCAGGCAAGCCAGCTCCCACAGAAAAATCCTCTGCCCGACAAACCTCGTGACGCAGGCAAACTGCGTCTACGCTTCAGACAAGTCCGATCAATCTGTAGGAATGGATCAATCGACTATGGGCGCTCTGCAGCACACCAATGCCACCCAGGCTGACCTCGACCCCGACAGCCCGTCACCAGCGCCTTTGCCGAAAAAAAACAGACCCTGGCATCGCGTGGGCTGGCTGATTGTGTTGATGGCCTTGATCGCCCTGGCTTTCGCCGTGCATCGGGAGGTGCAGACCTCACGCTGGCAGGCCCGCGTATTCAGCGAATGGGCGGCGAAGCTGACCTACCAGGTGGCCCCCGGCGCCAGCGATGCAATTGTGTACCCAGGCGCAGGCCCCTTCGATCAGCGCCTGGGCTACAGCGCACTGGGCGAGTTCCTGCCGCGCTTGCTCAAGCGCAATTACATGATCGAATCCCAGGCACGCTTTTCCGAGGCGTTGATGGACTACAGCCGTCATGGCCTGTTTATCCCCTACGCCGAGAAAATCCAGGCCGGCTTGACCCTCACCGATTGCCGCGCAGCACCGCTGTATCAATTCAATTACCCGACCCAGCTGTACGCCCGCTTCGATGACATTCCACCGCTGATGATCCACAGCCTGCTGTTTATCGAAAACCGTGCACTGCTCGATCCCGAGCCCGCGCAAGCCAACCCGGCCGTGGACTGGCCGCGCTTTGCCAAGGCGGCGTGGTCGCAGGTGGCGCGCCAGTTGCACCTGCCAGGGCAGGCGGCGGGCGGTAGTACCCTGGCCACTCAGCTGGAAAAGTATCGCCACTCGCCCGATGGCCTGACCCTGTCGGGCAGCGAAAAAATCCGCCAGATGCTCTCCGCCAGCGTGCGCGCTTACCAGCATGGCCCCGATACACTTGCGGCGCGGCGCAACATAGTGCGCGATTACCTCAACAGCGTGCCTCTGTCGGCCGTGCCGGGCCATGGCGAAGTGCATGGCATGGCCGAAGGGTTGCGGGTGTGGTACGGCGCCGATTTCGCCCAGGTCAACCGCGCGCTTCAGGACACCGCCACCACACCGGCCAGCCTGGCGGCGCGGGGCTTGGCGCTGCGAGAGGTGTTGTCGTTGATGATCGCCCAGCGCCGACCTTCCCATTACCTGGCCAACGGTCGCGACGAACTCAAGCAACTTACCGACAGCCACCTGCGGCTGCTGGCGCAGAACGCGGTGATCGACCCGCCGCTGCTCAAGGCCGCCCTGGCCGCGCGCGTCACTTATCGCGACTGGCTGCAACAGCCCACACTGCAACCGATCGACAGCAACAAGGGCGTGAGCGTGGCCCGCAGCCGCCTGGCGGCCCTGCTCAACCGGCCCCTGTACGACCTCGACCGCCTTGACCTCGCAGCCACCAGCACCTTGCAGGCCGAGCTGCAAAGCCAGGTCACCGCCTACCTCAAGCAACTGGCCGACCCGGTATTCGCGGGCAACATCGGCCTGCTCGGCGAACGCCTGCTGACGCCTGCCAGCACGCCGCAAGTGCGCTACAGCTTTACGCTGTTCGAACGCACCGCCGACGGCTCACGGGTGCGGGTGCAAACCGACAACACCGACCAGCCCTTCGATATCAACGAAGGCAGCAAGCTGGAACTGGGCTCCACCGCCAAGTTGCGGGTGCTCACCACCTATCTGCAAATCATCAGCGAACTGCATGATCGCTACGCCACCCAAACCCCGGCGGCGTTGAAAAAAGCCGACATCGCCGAGCAGGACCGGCTCAGTCGCTGGGCCATCGATTACTTGCTGCAGGCCCCGGATAAATCCCTGGCAGCCATGCTAGAGGCGGCCCTGGACCGCACCTATTCAGCCAGCCCCAACGAAGGTTTTTTCACCGGCGGCGGGATGCATTACTTTCACAACTTTCGCAACGAAGACAACGGCCGCAGCCCCACATTGCGTGACGCGCTGCGCGAGTCGATCAACCTGCCGTTCATTCGCCTCATGCGCGACCTGACGCGCTACGTCACCTACGCGGGCGCCAACAACAGCGCGCAATTGCTCAAGGATGATGGCGACCCACGCCGCCAGGAATACCTGGCCCGATTCGCCGACCGCGAAGGCACCACCTTCCTGCTCAAGTTCTGGAAGAAGTACCAGAAAAAAGACACCCAGGCGCGCCTGGAAACCTTCCTCGACAGCCTGCACCCCACCGCGATCCGCTTGGCGGCCGTGCATCGCTACCTGTTTCCCGAAGCAAACCCGGACACCTTCAACCGCTTCGTGCGCTCCCACCTGACCGGTGTAAAAACCACCACTGCCCTCAGCGACGAGCGCCTGCAACGCCTGTACAAGGATTACGGCCCCGGCACCTACGACCTGCCCGACCAGGGCTATATCGCCAAGGTCCACCCCCTGGACCTGTGGTTGCTCGGTTACCTGCTCAACCACCCGCAGGCCACCTTCACCGAAGTGGTCAAGGCCAGCCAGTTCGAGCGGCAGGAGGTGTACAGCTGGCTGTTCAAGAGCCGTCATCAAGGCGCGCGTGACAGCCGGATCCGCACCATGCTGGAAGTCGAAGCATTCCTGGATATTCATCAGCGCTGGCAAGCGGTGGGGTACCCTTTCGATCATCTGGTGCCGTCACTGGCCACCGCCATTGGCAGCTCGGGAGACCGCCCCGCCGCGCTTGCCGAACTGATGGGCATCATCCTTAACGACGGGGTGCGCGGCAAAGTGCTGCGCATCGACAGCCTGCATTTTGCCGCCGGCACCCCTTACGAGACCCGCGTGGTCAACACACCCGACCCCGGCAAACGGGTGATGCCGTCCGAAGTCGCCAGTGCCTTGCGCGGGGCGTTGTCACGGGTGGTGGACGCTGGCACGGCCAAGCGCGTGTCGGGCAGTTTCACCCAGGCCGACGGCACGCCAATGGCCATGGGCGGCAAGACCGGCACGGGCGATAACCGCATCCAGGCAATGGGCGCGGGCGGGCGCTTGATCAGTTCCAAGTCGATCAACCGCACCGCCACTTTTGTGTTTTTTATCGGCGACCACCACTTCGGCACGCTCACCGCTTTTGTGCCTGGCAGTTCGGCGCAAGGTTTCAAGTTCACCTCGGCGCTGCCGGTGCAAGTGCTCAAGGGCATGGCGCCGTTGTTGATGCCTTATCTGCAAGGGTCGGGTGGGATGATGTGTCAGTCAAGTCAGTGATTGGCCGGGCGACCGCTTTCGCGGGCAAGCCCGCTCCCACAGGGACCGTGTGCGCCGCCAATCTTAGGCACGACACAAAACCAATGTGGGAGCGGGCTTGCCCGCGAAAGCGATGGATCAGCCACTGCAATTTTGTAATCTAAACCTCGGAATCCCAGATCACCGTCACCACGCCCGTGTAGGTGCTACCGGGCTGCTTGAGCATTTCCTTCACGTCGTCCCGCTCCACGGCAAAGTGCAGGCTCGCGGGGCGATTGTTGACGTAATAGCCGGGTTGGAACAGCTCGGTGCCGCTGCCGTCCAGGCGCAAGGGCAGCTTGTTCACGGCTTGGCCGTACTGGTCTTGCAAGCCATAAGGCAAGGTCACCCCGACCTGCAGCGGCACCTCGTCGCCCGCTCCGTTGCGCAGCCCGCAGGTGTTGCCGATGGCCAGGCTGCACTCGAGCTGCATCTTGAAACGCCCGCTGGAAGAGATCACGAAAGTCTGGTCACGGAACAGCCGCGCCGGTTGCCGCCCACGATTGAGCCAGGCTTGCCAGCCGCCTTCGGGCAGCAGCTCGATGCGGTTACCTCCGGGGGGCAGGTCCACTTTGAGGGCGTGCTCTACGGACAGATTGAAGTTGAAGGTCAACACGTTGTCGTTGGGTATCATCACATCGCCAAAATCAAAATCCCTACCGGGCCCGATGCTGTAGGACAACGAGCCGCGGTATTCACCACTGGCCATACCCAACGGATTAGGGGTTCTGAGTTCATAGCCATACTCCACCGGCTGGTACCACATTTGCGGAATAGGCGCGCTGGGGACCACACTGCAGGCTCCTCCGTTTTCCGGGACGATCCAGAAGTACAGCAAGTAAGTGCCGGACGACGTGTAGTAGTTGACGCCTCGACAAGAATCCACGCCGTAACGCCAAGGATCCGCCCAGTGCCTTCCTGGGGCGCTCCACACAGTCACCCTGGCGCCCCCGCCCAGGCCCCATCTACCGCCGATACCGGCGATGCGCATCTCTACCGTTTCAACCTGACCCGTGGCGATATGGGTCACCTGCACATCGCGCCAGGAGGACGGTACTTTGAAATACGCGCCCTTGCGCGGGTCTTCATGGTCCGCCTCGATTTGCGCGATCGAGTTGAACACCAATTCGTCGGTACGAATACTGAAGGTGTTGAGTGACTCGCAAAGCGCCGGCACGTGCCAGGCGCAGATGCCACTGTGGGGTGTGGTGTTCTGGAATTTATTGACCATGGGGTTGGTCGGGTCCGGGCGAAACACCGCCGAGATATTTTGTTCCAGCGCCTGCACGGGCAGGCTCGCCCACCCGACGCCTAGCGCCAGCGCCCAAGGCCCCAGCCATTTTTTGGTTGCGGTGATCAACTGCATAAACACTCCGAATCTGCGGCGCTGGGGGTTTCACACACCGGGCTCACGGCGCGGGGAAATCGAACATCAAGTGCACCGTGCCGTAATAATCCCCACCCTTGTAACCGTCCTGCGGCTCAATGGCAGAGATCTCCAGTTCGGCGCGCCGGCCCGCGCGCGCCTCGTCGGCGTTGAGTACCTGGGTCGAGTCCAACGTCAACGGCACCCGATTGAACAGCACCTGCAAGTCGATACGGTTGCGCCCACTCAGCAAATACGGCATGTCGCCCAGGCGCGCGGTCACGCCGCCATTGATGTTCTTGACGTCGAAATTCTTGCGCAGGCGGCCCAGACGCGCCGTCGCCAAGTCCCAGGCCAAAACCTGGTCATGGCCCATCCAGTCCGGCTCGGAAGGCAGCACATAGGCCTCTTCGATCGGGATGGTCACCGACACATCGAAGCTGTGGCGTTCCTGGAACGCCTGCGCCGGCTCGCCCAGGAACACAGGGGTCATCAGTACCGCCAGTGCCGTCAGTTGCTTGAACATTGTCATCACCCGTTGCTGTTGACCGTCATCGGTTTTTTGTCGCGGCCTTCGATCAGTTGGAAACTGAACTGGCGCTCGGGCTTTTTCTCGAACACCAGCTGGCGGCCGGGCAGGATGTGGTGCTTGGTGGTGGCTTCACAGTCGGTTTTCTTCGCCACCGAACAGTCCCGGAACTCATCGAGCACCACCACGCTGTTGCCGGCATTGCGCAAGGTGTACTGGCTGGTGGTCTGGCTGATCTGCGTGTCGAAACGGGTGTTCTGTGGGCGTACGAAGAACACCGTGCCGTAACCGGCCATGACGTTGACCCCGGCCGCCAGCGCGTCCTTGTAATCGGCCCGCTCTTCGTCGGTCACGGCAAAGTCGTCTTCTTTTTCCGGCACCACCGGGATGAAGCGCACGCGGAAATAACGCTCCTTGTCGCGCTGGCCCATGTACAGCAACCGTGTGCCTTGGCGCCCGCCCGCCGGCACGATCAGCCGCGCCGGGCTGGCCATCAGGCCGTCGCGGTTGGTGGCGGCGCCCTTGGCGTCGGTCATCGAGGCAACGGGGACTTCTTGGGACGTGCCATCGGCGTTGTAGACGATCTCCAGCACATTGACCTTGATAAACGCGGTGCTGGTGCCACCGTTGTAGACACGCTTGAGGTAGGAACTGCGATCACCTTCCAGGTAGTCATACACCACGCCGACATTGATTGCCGGCCCCGCCTGCGCGGTCAACGACAGCAGCAACAGCCCGACCGATAACACTGCATGTTTCATGTTTGATTACGCCTCAATGATTGAACCCAGCCCAGGGGCTGATATGCGGTAAGTGCCCGCCTAGACTTCCGAATCCCAGATCACGGTGACCACGCCGTTGTAGGTGCTGCCCGGGTGTTTGAGCATCTCCTTGACGTCGTCGCGCTCCACGGCAAAGTGCAGGCTGGCCGGGCGGTTATTAACGTAGTGGCCGGGCTGGAACAGCTCGGAGCCGCTGCCGTCCAGGCGCAGGGGCAGCTTGTCCACCGCCTGGCCGTACTGATCACGCAGGCCGAAAGGCAGGGTCACGCCGACCTGCAGCGGCACCTCATCCCCTGCGTCATTACGCAGGCCGCAGGTGTTGCCGATGGCCAGGCTGCATTCCAGTTGCATCTTGAAGCGGGTACTGGCGGAGATGACAACGGTCTGGTCGCGAAACAGCCGCGCGGGTTGCCGCCCGCGATTGAGCCACGCCTGCCAGCCCCCTTCGGGCAACAGCTCGACACGGTTGCCCCCCGGTGGCAGGTCCACCTTGAGGTTGTGCTCTACCCGAAGGTCGAAGTTGAAGGTCAACACATCATCGTTTGGCTGGTAAATGTCACCAAAATCGAAATCCTGATGCGGCCCGACTCCGTAAGTAATCGACCCTCTGTATTGCCCAGCGTCCATGTCCAGAGGATTAGGCGTCCTCAGTTCATACGTGTACTCAAGCATGCTGAAGCTGGAGGAGGGAACATCGAACGGCGTTACTAAATTGCACGCACCGCCACCTTCCGGTACCAGCCAGAACCACAGCCTAAATGTGGGGGCCGCCGCCCACATGCCGGTGTATTGGCATGGGGAAGGTGCATGCGTCCAGTTGGCGGGTAACGAACTCCACGCATGCACGCCCGGAGGGTTGGTTGTATTGAAACGGCTACCAATACCAGAGATGCGCATCTCCACGGTTTTGCGGTCACCCTTGGGTGAGACCACCTCGAAACTGCGCCACTCGGAGGGAACCTTGAACATCAGGCCTTGACGCGGATCCGCATGGTTGGCGGCTATCGGCCCGCTGGCGACAAAATTGATGTCCCAGGTGCGGATACTGAAAATCCCCAACGCCTCACACCGTGCCGGCATATGCCCGGGGCATACCCCGCTCTGTGGGGTGGTATTGGTGAACCTGTTAACCATGGGATTGCTGGGATCCGGTCGGAATTCAGCGGTGATGTCTTGCGTGGCCGCAAGGCTCAAAGGGGTGAACGAACACAACAAAGCGGCCAATACGACAGCGCGCCACGTTGTGTTGCCAGGCTTGTTCATGCTGATCAACTCGTTGCTGCGAACACAGGTTGTTGTGGGTGAAAAATTCATCCGGCCGCCTCTGACGCATGGGCGACTTCGGCCAAGGTATCCGGCGTACAGCGCAGATCACCGATCATCAACACGTCGCTTTCACTTGGCGCGTTGCTCGGGTCCAGACGGAACTGGCACAGCAACTGGTTCTGGTAGCGCACTTGCAGGGTGGGTGAGCTGGAACTCATTTCCATGGAGAAGAACCCGTCCACTTCGCTGACCCCGCGGCTGGCATGGTTGATCACGTGATGGCCGCGCAAGGGTGCGCCGCGTTCATCCAGCAATCGGCCCAGCACGGTGACGGTTTTCATCACGCTGACCTTGCGATAGTCCACGCCGCCCTTGTTCAGGTGGTAACTGGAACGTGCCGGCTGGATATTGGCCGCCGGTGGGTGGTTGCCTTCAAAGTCGAACGCCACACTGCTGCTCTTGTAGGCCGAGACCGGCACGTAGTTGCGCCCAGGCCTCAGCAGGGTGCTGCCGCCGCCCATGTCGTCGGCGCGCAGGGCGATCTCGTCGAGGTCGGTTTCTACATCGATGATCATGCCGGCGCCGTTGCCCTGGTACTGGCTGCTCAGCAATACCTTGCCGGCCCCGGCAACCAGGGTGCTGTTGAGGTTCAAGCCGCCGCTGAGGTCGCCGTTGAAGGAGCTGCGCTGAACAAAACCGTCGCCGCTGACCGCGTCCGTACTGAAGCTGGCCATACCGGACAGGCCAACGCCATAGGTGTCGGTGATCGCCGTGGCCGAGACGCTCTGCAGGAAGTGGTCGGTAAGGTCTTGGCGCAGGGTCACCGAAGCGTTGTTGTCGCGCCCGCCATCACGGGCGGTGCGGGTGCCGATGCTGCCGGAGATCTGCCGACCGTCACGGCCCAGATTGACGCTGACGCTCACATCCACGCCTCGGTTGCGCCGGTCGTTGGTGCCCGCGCTGCCGGGCCGGTCGAACACCGAGAAACGCCAGTTGGCATCGCTGCCGAACAGGTTGTCGTGGCGGCTCCAGCCTAGGTCGATACCGGCGCCCTCGACATTGCCTTCGCTGTGGGACAGGCGCATGTTCAGGGTGTTTTTCGCATCGAGCCGGTGGTTGACCGACAGCGCCGTGTTGCTGGCCTCACCTACGAAGGTATTGCGGCGCAGGCGGGTGCCGTCCGGCAGGGTTTCGTAGGTGTCGCGGGTGTCGAGCCAACTGCGGTTGTGGCTGAACACCAGGTTGGTGGCGCCCAAGGTGTAGAGCGCTTGCAGGTCCATGCCAGTGCCGTGGTCCTGGGTTTGATACAGGTTGGTGTAGAGACTGGTGTTGTTGGCCACCGTCCAGTCCACCGAACCGCCGTATTGCAGTTGTTCACGCACCTGGCGCGCCGACAGGCCGAGGATCACCCGGGGGTGCAGCAGGTAGTTGATGGACGCGCCGGCGGTCATTGCGCCAGAGGCTTGTTCGTCCCAGTTACTGAACAGCTTGGTCTCGCGCCCGGCGAACAGGTTGTAGCGCCATGGGTCTTCGGCGTTGCGCCAGTTGCTGGGCTTGTACACCAGCTCCTGGGTGGTGCTGGTGGTCAGGCCGTCTTCCACCAGGCGCACTTCCACTTCATAGATACCGCCGGGCAATGGCCGGGTGTCCAGGGTTTGCAGGCCGGCTGCCACGGCTTGGGTATTGATCAACAGGCCATTGCGGTAGATCTCCACCGCCGCCTGGCGGTTGGCGGTGACGTAGATCGGGTACACGCTGGGCTTGGCATTGTTGATGGCCAGGCTGTCGGAACTGCCATACATCAGGCCCAGCGCCGTATCGGGGCTGGCGCCGAAGCTGCGCAGTTGACGGGTCAGGCCATCGGAATTGGGGGTGAAATGGCCCAGGCGGAAAAACTGCCCTTCCATTTCTCGTTGGGTGTACAGCTCATGGATCGCGTGGCGCATCTGTTCGTTATCGCCACTCTGTCGCGCCAGTTGCAGGTTGAACACCTGGCTCCAGTTGCCGACGCTGGAACTGGCTTGCAACCCGTAGCGCCCGCCCAGCTTGTTGTCCTGACCACCGTTGAGGTTGAGCTGGTTGTTGACGATCAGCCCGAGGCTGCCGCCTTCCGGTTGCGCGTAGAAGCGCGGTGCATCGTCGTTGAGCTCGACATTCTGGGTGATGATCGCCAACTGGGAGTTTTCCAGGTTGTAGAACGCCGAGAGCATTTTTTCCGGGCAGGACTGGGTACAGGTGCCCAGCGCCACGCCTTTTTCCAACAGCGCTTGCCAGGTGTCGCGGGTAGCGGCGGGCACTTTGCTGTCAGCGGTGTCGGTGAATTCGAGCAAGGTGACGCGATCATCCCGGGTCAACACAATCAGCGCCTCGCCCAGCAACTGCTGGTCAAGGTCTATGCGCACGGCCAGCGGCACGTCGAAAAAGTGATCGGTAAAACCAGCCGGCAGGCCTTGGGCCTGGCTCAGCAGGCTGCCCGTCGTCAAAGCGCCCGAGGCAGCAGGTGCGGCCAGGGCACTCGTACACATCAACAGCGCAAGCGCAGCCGCGATAGGCGTCATCGGAAACATGAACGGAACACTCTGTATGCCAAAAGACTGGAGAGAAAATCAGGCCGGCGGACCGAGGAGGGAAAGTCAGCCGACCTGCAAGTAAATGCCCGTGTTCAACGGGCATTCATTGGCATCAAGGCGTTGGCAATACCGCGTCGAATACCACCGGCATCACCGCGGTGTAGGAACCGCGTTGATTCGCCGAAGGCTTGGCCGCGACGATGCGCATTTCAGCGCCAATACCTGGGGTGGAGTCGGCTTCGTTGACCACTTCCTGCGGGGAGCCGGTCAGGGTCACGCCATTGAAGGTGGTGGTTAGCGCAATGTTTTGCGCGGCATCACCGTTGAACAGTACAGCCGGGCCGCCTTCGATGTAGGCATGAACCGAACCGTTGGTGTTCTTGATGTCGTAGATGGCGCTCAGGGGCGCCAACTCACCGCTGACCAGGTTGTAGGTCATGGTTTCGTCACGGCCCCAGTTCGGGTCACGTGGCTGGGCGTGGAACACGGTGGTGGGGATGTTTGCCTTGAGGTTGACGGTGTGGCTGGCTTCACCGGCAGCGATAGCCGTTACCGAGGAAGACAGCGCGAGTACAGCCAGGGGAACAGCGACAGCAAACTTCTTGAACATGGTCAATACCTGTAGTTGACAACATTGAGTGGTTCATTGCCAAGGAGGTCCCTAACAAAGAATTAGCAGGCGTGGTTAGTTGAACTACGCACTGCCAGACAATGATCAACCGAAACTAAAAGCAGGTATGCAGGCACATTCGAAAACGCACGTAGCCCTTGTAAACAGGGCTTGAGCGAAAAAGATGGCATTTCGCCAAAACTTTAAAAGTATCCGTAGGAAATAAGCTACACGCTAAAAATACGCTAAAGAAGTTGCTGTAAGAAGCGTACCACAAGACGAAGCAGCGCCTGGCAAACAACAAGTCCAGATATAAATTCGAGCCACAACTCTAATTAAAGTTATAGCTCTAAAATCCAATCAGGTCCAATAGTTGTTAGTTGCTTAGTGGACCAAGCCTGTGCAGCCGCCAACGACCGTTGGTCGCCAGGCACTATCCTTAGCGTTAAGATATATCTTACGTTATATCTAAACCTGCACAGAGGACCTGCCCATGAAACACGAACATCGCGGCGAGTTTGAAAAACGCGGCGGCCGCGGCCCACGGGTGTTCGCCCCTGGCGACCTGAAGCTGCTGCTGTTGTCACTGATCGCTGAGCAACCTTGCCATGGCTATGACCTGATCCGCCGCATCGAGGGCCTGTTCGACGGTGCCTACAGCCCCAGCCCCGGCGTGATCTACCCCACCCTGACCTTCCTTGAAGAGAGCGAGCTGATCAGCGGCGACACCGATGGTGGAAAAAAACGCTACACAATCACCGACCCCGGTCGTCTCTTCTTGAGCGAACAAGCCGTTGCCCTGGACGGTGTGCGCATGCGCCTGGATGTCAGCAAGCGCTCACTGCGTGGCCACGACCGCCCACCCGAGATTCATGAGGCGGTGCACAACCTGCGCCACGCCTTGCATTCGCATAACGGGCATTGGAGCCCGGAAGAAATCATTCGTGTCGCGGCGCTGCTCAATCGCACCGCTCAAGCCATTGCCGACGGGACAGACCAATGAACACTCAAACCATTCATCGCGTGACCCACGAAATCAAACGCCGCCGCCTGCAAGTACTGCGGGTGGTCGATATCACCCCACGCATGCGCCGCGTCACCCTGGGCGGCCCTGAGCTCGCGGGGTTTGTCAGCCTGGGCAGCGACGACCACATCAAGCTGTTGTTCCCGCAGAACGCCCAAGAGCAAGCGGCGCTGGAAAGCCCGAGCTTCAGCATCAAGGGCGACGGCCCGCAACCGGCGATGCGCGACTACACGCCACGGCGTTACGACCTGAGCATTGGCGAGTTGGACATCGACTTCGTGCTGCACGGCGATGGCCCTGCCTCCACCTGGGCCGAGCAGGTACAGGTCGGCCAGCACCTGTATATCGGCGGGCCACGTGGCTCGATGATCGTGCCGGATATCTTCGACAGCTACCTGCTGATTGGCGATGAGACGGCGATCCCGGCCATCGCTCGGCGCCTGGAAGAGCTGCCCGCGGGGCGCAAGGTGCTGGCGGTGATTGAAATCGCGGATGCGGCGGAACAGCAGGTGCTCAGCAGCGCAGCCAAGGTGGAAGTGATCTGGGTGCTGCGCGGCCAGGACGACCTGCTCGACGTGGTGCGCAACCTGACGCTGCCCAGCGGCACGCTGTACAGCTTCGTCGCCACCGAAACCAAGCTGTCGCGCCAGGTACGGCGGGTGCTGCTGGACACGCACAAGGTCAACGAGCAATACCTCAAGGCCGTGGGTTACTGGCGTGCTGAGGGCAGCGAGGAAGAATAAATAATGTGGGAGCTGGCTTGCCTGCGATGCAAACACCTCGGTTTATCAGTTACACCGAGGTGATGCTATCGCAGCATAGGTATCTATATAACTTTGTGGGCTTTAGCAGCCGACGGTAACC
>NZ_LYSO01000153.1:0-12684 GCF_001728935.1 Pseudomonas sp. AP42 | reverse complement strand
CGGGGCGCTTAAGATCAAGATCAAAAGCAGATCAAGAGCGGCTCGCTTCGCATCGTGGTTACCGTCTGCTGCTACAGCCCACAAAGTTGTGTAGATACCTATGCTGCGATGAGGGCAGGTCAGCCAACTTATCTGCGAACTGACACACCGCCTTCGCAGGCAAGCCAGCTCCCACAGGGGATCTGCCCTTCCCACATTTAAGGACGCTTTTAGGACACGTCCTATGGGGCACACCGCAGCATATGACTACTGTGCAAGACTTTCCCTGTACCGACACCACTTACCCATGCGATCCCTGAACGTCCTGATCCTCGAAGACAACCCGTTTCAACTGATGGCCCTGCACCAGATGCTCAATGCCAACGGCGTGTTCAATGTACGCGCCGCGGAAACGGTCGAAATCGCCCGCCAATCCCTGGACAGCAAAGGCCCGGTGGATATCGCCATCTGCGATCTGTACCTGGAGCAGGGCGATGGCCTGGCGTTGATCGGTGAATTGGCCGAGCGCCGCCTGGCCCAGGTGTTGATCCTGCTCAGCAACGCCGAGCCCGACGTGCTGGAAGGCGTGGCGAACATGGCCCGCCAATTAGGGCTCAAGGTCTTGGCGTGCTTGCCCAAGCCGGCCTCGGCCAAGCTGATCGGGCAAGTACTGAGCGATTGTCAGGAGCACTTGCGTCCAGGGCCAGCGGTGCTGTCCTGGGAGCGCGTCCGTCAACTGCTGAGCTTGAGCGAGCAGGAACAACTGCCGCCCTCGGCGGATGTCAGCCAGGTCACTATCGCGGCGTGTGGCAGGGTCTGGTACCAGCCCATCGTCAGTCAGGCCGGGGTGTTGCAAGGGGTGGAGGCGCTGGCGCGTTGGCAGTTGCAGGACGGTGAGCTGTTGCTGCCTGACGAGTTCCTGCCGGTGCTGGAGTTTGCCGGCATGGAAGAGGCGTTTACCTGGCATGTGCTGGAGCAGGCGCTTGGCTTGGCGAACCAGGTGATGGGCGAAAGCGGCCAGGTGCTGCCGGTAGCGGTGAACATCCCCGGGCGCATGCTGGAGCGCGAGCACTTCCCCCAGGTACTGCAAGGTTTGCTGCAACTGCACGGCGTGCCCGCCCATAGCCTGACCCTGGAGCTGGTGGAAACCTCGACATTGAAAACCGACAGCGCCCATGTCACCGGGTTGCTGCGCTTGCGCATGTTGGGTTGCCAGTTGTCCATCGGCGATTTCGGCATGGGCGGCACCAGCCTGCAGCATTTGCTGGAGCTACCTTTTACCGAACTGAAAATCCCCCCGGCGTTTGCCTGTGGGATGGCCAATGATGATCGCAAGGCCGCGGTGGTGGCGGGCGCCATGAGCATGGCGGCGCGTCTGGACGTCGCCGTGGTGGTCACCGGCGTGGAAACCGCCGCCGACTATCACGCCGTGGGCGAACTGGGCGCGGCGTGGCTGCAAGGCTGCTTTATCGCGCGGCCGATGGAGGCCGCGGCGCTCAAGCAATGGATCGCGTTCCAGGCTAGGCCAGCCCGTGTTCCTGCACGTAAATAAACAGGGCGGCATCATTGACCAGCCCGAGCTTGCGCATGGCGCTGACTTTTTGCGCGCTGACGGTCTGCTTGCTGCGGTGCAGGTGCGCGGCGATCTCGCCCACCGTCATGCCACCGGCCAACAGGCGAATCACCTCCAGCTCTCGGGGTGACAGGTGCTCCTGGGAATGCAGCCGATCAGCGCCGACTTCCCCGGCCAGGCTCAGCGCCTGGCGGATGGTCTGGGCCACGTAGGTGCGTTGCTGGCGCACTTGGCGGATCGCCTGGGGCAGCTCATCGGCCAGGCTGGCCTTGCTCAGCAAACCCATCACACCCAATGCCAGGATGGAATGAAACAAACCGGCATTGTTGAGCATGGTCACCACCACAATGGGCAGGTGCGGATAGTGCCGGCGCAGTTGCTCGATCAAGCGCAGCCCGTCGGCCTGAGGCTCGACGGGCATCATGAAGTCCGTCACCACCACATCGCAGGCACAGTGTTGCAACACTGCACTGAGGGCCTGAGGTGAATTGGCCTCACCGACGATGCTGATCTGCGGGTCCCGTTCGAGCACGGCGCGCAGGCCGATCAGGAAAATCGGGTGATCGTCGGCAATCACGATACGCAAAGGCGGTTCAGACGCAGCTCTCAAGTCAGGCTCCCGGGATAATCCAGGGATTCTAGCCTGTGCGCCGTTGTTTTTTCTCTGTCATCTTTTCCGTGCATGCTCGTTTTCCTCAAGCAGTGGATTACACAAAAGGTAGAACTTTCTGCTTTGAGCACGGGTCACTTGAATGTCAGCCTCTTCGTGACATTTTTGTTTTTCGAACCTTTTTCGAATGATTGAGTGGTGATCGAGATGGAAAGTATCAACCTATTGCTCAGCCAAGCACTGAGCCCTTATCAGGTTACGCTGACCTCTGCCGGTATGCGCGACGACTGCCTGGTAACCGTGAAGAACCCCGGTGGCGCCATCGTGGTTGAACGTGAAGTCGATCGTGCGCAATTGAGCGACAAGCGCGCGCTGGTGGATGTGGTGGATTGCCTGCTTCGCGACCTGAAAATTGCCGAAGGCCGCCTGGAACCTTCAGTCATCGCCGCCTTGCGCAACGCCTCCCAGACCCGTGGCGGCGCCCTGGCATGAAACATTATTTTTCTTCGGAACCTTCCTACAAGGTGTTCAGTCAGAGTTTGTAACAGCAAGAGCAGGCATTGTGCTCCGGTGTCTGTAGCTTGCTGTACTGGTCTTTGTAGGCCACGTTTAACCCCGAGTTGTCTCCCCACTGCTCGGGGTTTCTTTTTGCCTGCAATTTGTCAGATCGCCCCGTCCTCGCGCAGTCGGGTGATAGCTGCGGCGTCGTAGCCCAGGGCATTGAGCACCAGGCTGTTGTGTTCACCCAATTGCGGGCCAACCCATTCGCAACTGCCCGGAGTGTCCGAGAGCTTGGGCACGATGCCGGGCATCTTGAAGTCCTTGCCGCCTGGCAACTGCGCCTTGAGGAACATTTCCCGGGCCAGGAATTGCGGGTCGCCCAGCATGTCTTCGGCGCTGTAGATACGGCTGGCGGGCACCTCGGCTTTATTCAGTTGCTCAATCACCTGGTCGAGCGACAGCGAATTGACCCAGCGATCAATCACGCCGTACAGCTCGTCGCGGCGAGTGTCACGCCCGTCATTGCTGGCCAGTGCTGGGTCGTTCGCCAAGTCCTCACGGCCGATCACCTGCATGAAGCGCTTGAAGATCGCATCGCCATTGGCGCCGATCTGCACATGCTTGCCGTCTGCGGTGGTGTGGATCGAGGAGGGGGTGATGCCGGGCATGATGTTGCCGGTGCGCTCACGGATAAACCCGAACACATCGAACTCGGGGATCATGCTTTCCATCATGGCGAAGATGGCCTCATACAGCGCCACATCCACCACTTGGCCCAGGCCGCCATTGACCTCGCGGTGACGCAGTGCCATCAGCGCGCCGATCACCGCCCACAACGCGGCGATCGAGTCGCCGATGGAAATGCCGGTGCGCACTGGCGGGCGGTCCTCGAAGCCGGTGATATAGCGCAAGCCGCCCATGGACTCGCCCACCGCGCCAAACCCCGGCTGGTCCTTCATCGGCCCGGTCTGGCCGAAGCCCGAGAGGCGCACCATCACCAGCTTGGGGTTGAGGGCGTGCAGGGTTTCCCAGCTCAGGCCGAGTTTCTCCAGCACGCCTGGGCGGAAGTTTTCGATGAGGATGTCGGCGTCGGCCAACAGTTGCTTGAGGATCGCCAGCCCCTCAGGGTGCTTGAGGTTGAGGGTCAGGGACTGCTTGTTGCGCGCCTGTACGAACCACCACAGCGAAGTGCCTTCATACAGCTTGCGCCATTTGCGCAGCGGGTCGCCGCCGTCCGGGGATTCGACCTTGATCACCTCGGCGCCGAATTCGGCGCAGATGCGTGAGGCAAACGGGCCGGCGATCAGAGTGCCCAGTTCGATGACTTTCAGGCCGGCAAGTGGTTTGGCATTGAGCGACATGGGGATCCTTACAAGCGCGGGACGATGATGTACTGCTTTTTAACATAGGCGAGCTGCGTGGATGCAGCGCAGTATTCGTTCAATGCCCTCGCCATCGGTTAGACTGGCCGCCTTTCCTTGTCTTTAGAAGCCCGTTCATGGCCCAGCCGTCCACGACCTACAAATTCGAACTCAACCTCACCGACCTCGACCGCTCGGTGTATGAGAGCGTCAAACAGACCATCGCCCGCCACCCTTCGGAAACCGAAGAGCGCATGACCGTGCGCCTGCTGGCCTACGCCCTCTGGTACAACGAGCAATTGGCGTTCGGGCGTGGCCTGTCGGATGTGGACGAACCGGCCCTTTGGGAAAAAAGCCTGGATGATCGGGTTTTGCACTGGATCGAAGTCGGCCAGCCGGATGCCGACCGCCTGACCTGGTGCTCGCGCCGCACCGAACGCACCAGCCTGCTGGCCTATGGCAGCCTGCGCGTGTGGGAAGGCAAGGTAGTGCCGGTGGCCAACAACCTGAAAAACGTGCACATCGCTGCCGTGCCCCAGGAAGTGTTGGAGACCCTGGCCAAGGATATGCCCCGCGTCATCAAGTGGGACGTGATGATCAGCGAAGGCACGATCTTTGTGACCGATGACCGTGGCCAGCATGAAGTGCAACTGCAATGGCTGGTCGGCGAGCGCGGTTGAACAGGGCTCCCTGTAGGAGCGAGCTTGCTCGCGAAAAACTCCAGGGCACCGCGATCACCCAGGCACACGCGTCATCGTTAACCACCTTCGCGAGCAAGCTCGCTCCTACAATGATCAAAGAGAAGTTATCACCACCGTATGCGTATCGATCCCCGCCCACTGCCCGCCGTCCTGCCTTTTCTCGGTGAACTGCCGCCGTTGTTGACCCGCCTTTACGCCGCACGCGGGGTGCAATCGGAAGCCGAGCTGGACAAGAGCCTGGCGCGGTTGATTCCCTATCAGCAGCTCAAGGGCATCGACGCGGCGGTGGACTTGCTGGTGACGGCCCTGGAGCAGCGCCAGCGCATCCTGATCGTTGGTGACTTCGACGCCGATGGCGCCACGGCGAGCACCGTGGGCACCCTGGGCTTGCGTTTGCTCGGCGCGGCCCATGTCGACTACCTGGTGCCCAACCGCTTCGAATACGGCTATGGCCTGACCCCGGAAATCGTCGCGGTGGCCCTGCAGCGCGAGCCGCAGTTGCTGATCACCGTGGACAACGGCATCTCCAGCGTCGAAGGCGTGGCGGCGGCGAAGGCGGCGGGGTTGCAGGTGCTGGTCACCGACCACCACTTGCCCGGTGATGAACTGCCGGCCGCCGACGCCATCGTCAATCCGAACCAGCCGGGCTGCACGTTTCCCAGCAAGGCCCTGGCCGGGGTCGGCGTGATCTTTTACGTGCTGATGGCCCTGCGCGCGCGCTTGCGCAGCCTGGGTTGGTATGACAGCAAGCCCCAGCCGAACATCGGTGAACTGCTTGACCTCGTGGCCCTGGGCAGCGTCGCTGACGTGGTGCCGCTGGACGCCAACAACCGCATCCTCGTGCACCAGGGCCTGGAGCGTATTCGGGCCGGTCGGGCACGGCCGGGGATCAAGGCGATTCTGGAAGTGGCCAAGCGTGATCATGCGCGTATCACCTCCACCGACCTGGGTTTTATCCTCGGCCCGCGCCTGAATGCCGCCGGACGCCTGGACGATATGAGCCTGGGCATCGAATGCCTGCTCACCACCGACTTCGCCGCTGCACGGGAAATGGCCGCGCAACTGGACGGCATGAACCAGGACCGTAAATCCATCGAACAAGGCATGCAGCGCGAGGCCCTGGCGCAGCTCAAGGACTTGCCGGTGGAGTCGATGCCGTACGGCTTATGCCTGTTCGACCCGGAGTGGCACCAAGGGGTGATCGGCATCCTCGCGTCGCGTATGAAGGAGCGTTATTTCCGCCCGACCATCGCCTTCGCCGATGCCGGCGATGGCTTGCTCAAGGGCTCTGGACGCTCGGTGCAAGGCTTTCATATCCGCGATGCGCTGGCGGTCGTCGCCAGCCAGCATCCCAACCTGATCACCAAATACGGCGGCCACGCCATGGCGGCGGGGCTGACCTTGCCTGAAGCCAACTTCCCGTTGTTCGCCGAAGCCTTTGATGCCGAAGTGCGTCGGCAACTGCGCGAAGAAGACCTCACCGGCCGCCTGCTTTCAGACGGCACCCTGGCGGTGGAAGAGTTTCACCTGGAACTGGCCCGCGCCCTGCGCCATGCCGGCCCGTGGGGGCAGCACTTTCCCGAGCCGTTGTTTCACGGGGTATTTCAGTTGGTGGAGCAGCGGGTGGTGGGCGAGCGGCATTTGAAAGTGGTGCTCAAGAGCGAATGCGGGTCGGTGAAGCTCGATGGCATTGCCTTTGGCGTGGACCGCGAAGTGTGGCCGAACCCGACGGTGCGTTGGGTGGAATTGGCGTACAAGCTGGATGTGAATGAGTTTCGTGGTAATGAGACGGTGCAACTGATGATTGCGCACATCGAACCGCGCTGATTATTAGCAACACCACACATCAAAAATGTGGGAGCGGGCTTGCTCGCGAATGCGGAGTGTCAGTCAATACTGCTGTGACTGATCCACCGCTTTCGCGAGCAAGCCCGCTCCCACATTTTGTTTTGTGTATGGCTCGGGATTACTCGGCTTTGGCCTGATGCTTGACGATAATATCCACCAACCGCTTGGCCAGCGCCGGGTAGTTCTCATCGAAGTGATGCCCGCCCGGCAGCTTCATGGCTTCGCCCACGGCGGTTTTGTCGGTGCAGCCGCTCTCGTCGACTTCTTCGGCGCCGTAGATGCACACGACTTTCTCAGGCGGCAGCTTGGCCATTTCCGGGCCGGTGGCGGCTTCTTTGCCGGCGTTGCCCAGCCAGCCTTCCACTTCGATTTCAAAGCTGCCGGTGCGGGCGAAGGCCAGCAGGATGATCGCGTCTACCCGTTGCTGTTCGTTCTCTGGCATACGGTTGTAGATCGCCGGCAATACGTCGGCGCCGAACGAGTAACCGGTCAACACGAAGCGCTTGGTGCCCCACTTTTGCCGGTAGTGTTGCATCAGCTCGGTGAGGTCCTTGGCGCTTTGCTCAGGCGTCTTGTGCTGCCAGTAGTAGCGCAGGGTGTCGATGCCCACCACCGGGTAGCCGATCTTCGCCATCTCGCCCGCCACGTCGCGATCCAGGTCGCGCCAGCCGCCGTCACCGGAGAGGAACAGGGTCACGGTGTCCTTGGCTTGGCCGGCGGGTACTTCCACCACCGGAATCGCCAGGCCGCCGTTGTCCGAACCGACCAGTTGCTTGCGCAGTTCGTTGTTCAGCACCTGTGGGTAATGAATGTCGTAGTCGCTGATGCTGGTCGTAGCGCGCGGTGTGTCACGTACGAAACTGGCGCTCTCATCGTCGGGGTTATCGTTCCACGCCACCAGCCAGTTGCCATGGGCGGCGGTTTTCGGCAGCGGGTCGTTGCAGCCTTCCTGTTTCAGGGCGAAGCCCACAGAGATGGCGTTGGCCTTGTCGTCGTTCTGGGTGGCCAGCCAGCGCCAGGCGAGTGCGGCGCCAGGGCCGATGCCGCTGACCAGGGTCGCCGGGCCTTTGAGCTGGGCCAGGGCGCCTTGCAGGGCTTTTTCCTGCAATGCGCAGTCATCTTTGGGCAGCACCACCTGAACCAGTTGCGCAGCACCGCCCTGGCTCAGGGCCATCAGTTGGCTGTCGGTCAAGGTTTCGTCGGCCATCACCGCCACGGCCACGCGGGCTTTTGCGTTGCTGGCCGGGGTCACGCGGGTCATTACCGAACCGTCGGCCTGGGGCAAATGCTCCAGGGTCGGCTGCGGGGCAGGGCGGTTCCAGTACCAGAAGCCACCCGTCGCGATCAGCGCAAGCAGCACCACTAAAGCCAATACATACCGCCAGGAGCGTCGAATCATCAGCGTTTCACCAATCCAGTCAAGCCGCCCGCGATCAGGGCGGCGGTATCGGCCAATGCCACCAGCGGATCCAGTCCTGCGGGCACGGCCATGTAACGGGGTTCCCAGTCTGGCTGGAACTTGTCTTTGAAGCGGCGCAAACCTTGGAAGTTATACAGTTGCTCGCCACGGCGGAACACCATCGAACCCAGGCGTTGGGTCAGCGGTGCGCCACGGCGCGGTTGCAAGCCCGACAACGGCACCATGCCGAGGCTGAAGCGTGCGTAGTCGTGGCTCTTATAATGTTGAATCAGGCCCACCATCATGAATTCCATGGTCAACTTGGGCGCGTCCGGGTGGGCACGCATCAGGTCGAGGCTGGCCAGGTCATGGTTGTAGGTTTCGAGCAAGTTGGCGAAGGCCACCGGGCGCCCTTCGAAGCGAATGATCGCGATACGAAAGTGCTTGAGGTAATCATCGCTGAAACGGCCCAGGGAGAAGCCCTTTTCCCGCACATTCTTACCTGTAAGCCAGGCATCGGAGATGACTTTTAATTCATCCATCGGCGCCTTGCCCGGTTCGCAGATCTCCAGGGACAGGCCGTCCCGGGTGCCACGGTTCCAGGTGTAGCGCAAATCCTTCATTTCTTTGCCCTTGGCTTCCAGGTCAAAGCGTTTCAGATCGACGCGGGCTTCTTCACCCAGCTTGATCGCGGTGAGGCCGATGTCCATGTAATACGGCAGGTTCTCGGCGCGTACCTGGTAGAACACCGGGCGGGCGTGGTGGATGTCGCACAGGTCGCGGAACTGCCAGATCATCTCGGCGCGCGGTTGGGTCGGGCCGATCGGGTCGTACAGGGCCACCAGGCTACGCCCGCGACGGGCATACATCAGGAAGGCTTCATCGTTGGGGTGAAACAGCAGCGCCTTGTCGCCGGTGAGCGCCAGGCCGCCGTCGGGTTGGGACGAGGCCATCAGGATCTTGCTGGCGCGCTCCAGTTCTTCCGGGGTCGGCAGGTGAATGACTGGGCGTGCCGTGCGCAGCAGCCAGGTCAGCGACACGATCACCAGCAACACGGCGGCGCCGAGCAGCGAACGCAAGCCACGCGGGGCGTTGGCGTCGAGGGTGAACTGCCACCAGAGTTGATGGCTGTAGGGCACGTCCTGATAGGCAAACAGCAGCAGCCAGATCGAGGCACCGAGCACACAGACACTGGCCACCAGGTACAGCGGCGAAAACGGCAACTCGGTCAGGCGACTGGCGCGGTAGAACGAGCGGCGGAAGATGGCCAGCAGCACTGCGGTCATGGTCATCAGGCTGGCTTCTTCCCAGTCGAAGCCTTTAAGCAGCGAGAGCAGGGCGCCGACCAGCAGCAGCACCATGGTCAGCATCCAGGCGGCCGACAAGCGCCGACGCAGGCCCTGGGCGAGCAACAGGCACAACACGCCGATCAGGCTGGCACCGAAGTGCGACGCGTCAATCAGACGATGGGGGATCAGGAAGCCGATGTTTTCCAGGCGTGAGTCGATCTCTGGCGTGGCGCCGGAAAACAGCAGGACCACGCCGGACAAAAAAACCAGGACGGCCAATACTGGCGCTGCCAGCCCTGATGCCACCCGCAGGCTTTGCTGGGTCTGAAACAGGCGCTGGGCCTCGTTGACCAGCAGGAATACACAGGCGATCAGCAGCGGCAGCACCACGTAGATCATGCGGTACAGCAACAAGGCAGCAGCCAGGGGCGCGGCACCGAGTTTGTCGGCAAAGGCCGCCAGCAGGATCGCTTCGAATACACCCACGCCACCCGGCACATGGCTGAGCACGCCGGC
Source organism: Pseudomonas sp. AP42 (assembly GCF_001728935.1). Classification (NCBI taxonomy): domain Bacteria; kingdom Pseudomonadati; phylum Pseudomonadota; class Gammaproteobacteria; order Pseudomonadales; family Pseudomonadaceae; genus Pseudomonas; species Pseudomonas sp. AP42. The sequence goes on along the minus strand of NZ_LYSO01000153.1, from coordinate 2,907 downwards.
GGCCAGGGCCAGCAGGTACACCAACAGGAACGGGCCGAAGGGCGGCGCTTCCGGCAACAGCAGATACAGCACGGTAGCGGCTGCGGCGACGTCCAGTGCGGTGATGATCAGTTGCAGGAACGTCAGGCGTCGGCCTGGCAGGCGCAGGGTACGGCGCCCGGCCTTGACCAGCAGGTTGTCGGGGTAGGGCTGTTCCGGCAGGCGGCGGCGATAGATGCCGATGCACAGCAGCACCGACAACAGCAGCACGGCGCCGGCAATGCCACCGAGCAGGCTTTGCGATAAATGCAGGTAAGTCGAAGCGGCCGGCAAGTTGCTCAACGTGGCCAGCGCGGCCAGCGGCGGCAGGGCACAGCCCAGGGCCAGGCTGGCGAATACGGTCATGTGCGCCACTTCCGAGGCGCCGATGCCATGGCGTGCATATAAACGGTAGCGCACCGAACCGCCCGAGAGCATCGACAAACCAATGGCGTTGCCGATGGCAAAGGCGGTGAAACCACCCAGGGCCAGGGTTTTGGCGGGCAATTGCACGCCAGCATACCGCGCGCCGGAGAACTCATAACCGAGCAGGATAATGAAGCCGCCAACCGCTGCCGCAAAGGCACCCAACAAGGCGGGCTTGGGCACTTCCAGGATCGAATCGTGCAGGGCGTAGAGGTCCAGCTCCAGCAACAGGTGTCGGCAGGCGATCAGGGCGATTGCAAACAGCAGGAGCGTCACGGCCAGGCCGATGGGCTGGCGATACTTGCTCAACAGGTCCAGCCACCGCAAACGGGTGGGAGTGATCGGTTGTTCTGCTGTGACGGTGTCTTGTGGTTCAGACGAGTTGGCGCGCATCAATCACCTCGTGGATTGTGCGCGACAGGATGGAGGTATCCAGCCAAGTTACCAATCCCTATGGACAAAATAATTACAAATATTAACGCGGATCACCGGGCGCGGCGACTGCGGCCATTGGTCGTAGAGGGGTAGCGCTTGAGCAGTGAGCCTAGCGTGCAATGAGATGGACTCTGCAAACCGTCTACGGTTTCATGAAAGATGCCATGCCATTGTTTCAGAAGAACTTTTTCGCCAGATACAAAAAAGGCCACTCTTTCGAGTAGCCTTTTTTGATGTTTGGTTGCGGGAGCCGGATTTGAACCGACGACCTTCGGGTTATGAGCCCGACGAGCTACCAGACTGCTCCATCCCGCGTCTGTGGGCGGCATTCTACAGCCCAACGGCAGGGTGTCAACCGTTAATGAGCCAATCGCTGAAATAAGCGCTAATTATTCTGAAATCAAGGTGTTGGGCGCTTTGTGCAAGGGAAAACAAGCGCGCACAAAAAAGGCCACTCTTTCGAGTAGCCTTTTTTGATGTTTGGTTGCGGGAGCCGGATTTGAACCGACGACCTTCGGGTTATGAGCCCGACGAGCTACCAGACTGCTCCATCCCGCGTCTGTGTGTCGGCATTCTACAGAGGAACGCGAGTGTGTCAACCCGTAAACTGAAGAAAATCGCTTGTGCTTCAATCGGTTAGCGCTTCAGAGGTCGGTTCGTGAGGGTTCCAGGCCAGGCAGGACAAGGCTTTCAGCTCTATTGGGATGCTAGATTCGATTGAGAAAATATATTCATCTGCGAAATTTCCTACCGCTCAGGCGGAAGATTCAAACTACTGGTGCTATATACAGGGGTGAGTGCGATACTGGCCACCCGTTGGTTAACACCCCGTTTATATGACGCAGCGCAAAATCATCCACGTCGACTGTGATTGCTTCTACGCCGCCATCGAGATGCGCGACGACCCGAGCCTGGCGCAAAAGCCCTTGGCCGTCGGTGGCTCGGCAGATCGGCGCGGGGTGATCGCCACCTGCAACTACGAAGCGCGGGCGTATGGGGTGCGTTCGGCGATGTCGTCACGTCATGCCTTGAAACTGTGCCCGGACTTGACCATCGTCAAGCCGCGCATGGATGCCTATAAAGAAGCATCGAAAGAAATCCAGCTGATTTTCCGTGACTACACCGACTTGATCGAGCCGTTGTCGCTGGATGAGGCCTACCTCGACGTGTCTGACAGCCCGCATTTTGGCGGCAGCGCCACGCGTATTGCCCAGGACATTCGGCGCCGGGTCTCCAACCAGTTGCATATCACCGTGTCTGCCGGCGTGGCGCCCAACAAGTTTTTGGCCAAGATCGCCAGCGACTGGAAAAAACCCAACGGCCTGTTCGTGATCACGCCGGACCAAGTCGAAGACTTTGTCTCGCAGTTGCGTGTCAGCAAGCTGCATGGCGTGGGCAAGGTCACCGCCGACAAGCTGGCGCGCCTGGGCATCGAAGACTGCCTGCAATTGCGCGACTGGAACAAACTGGCGCTGGTGCGTGAATTCGGTAGTTTCGGTGAACGCCTGTGGAGCTTGGCCCGTGGGATTGATGACCGCGTGGTGCAGAACGACAGTCGGCGGCAGTCCATCAGTGTGGAAAATACCTTCGACGTGGACCTGCCGGACCTTTCAAGTTGCCTGGCGAAACTGCCGGAACTGATGGAAACCCTGGCCGGGCGCATGGCGCGTATCGACAGCAGCTACCGGGCGGGTAAGCCGTTCGTCAAAGTGAAGTTTCATGACTTTACCCAGACGACGCTGGAACAGGCCGGGGCAGGGCGGGATCTGGAGAGTTATGAACAGTTGATGACCCAGGCGTTCAATCGCGGGGGCAAGCCGGTGCGGTTGCTGGGGATAGGGGTGCGGTTGCTGGACCTGAGCGGCGGCAACGAACAGCTCGAGTTTTCCTGGTAGAAGCCCGAAACAAATGTGGGAGCTGGCTTGCCTGCGATGGCGGAGTGTCGGTCACGAATGTTGTAACTGATACACCGCTATCGCAGCATAGGTATCTACACAACTTTGTGGGTTGTAACAGCAGACGCTAACC
>NZ_LYSO01000152.1:0-12746 GCF_001728935.1 Pseudomonas sp. AP42 | reverse complement strand
CGGGGCGCCTGAGATCAAAAGCAGATCAAGATCAAGAGCGGCTCGCTTCGCATCGTGGTTACCGTCTGCTGTTACAACCCACAAAGTTGTGTAGAGACCTATACCCATCGCAGGCAAGCCAGCTCCCACACTGATCGCGCTCCACCTTGCGCCAGCGTTCTGCCCTTCTATCACTTAAATCAATCTTGCTATCCACCCTCCATTCGCGCACTTAGACTCAGGCCAATTCCTTCAAAGGTACGCCGCCATGTCCGAGACGCTGCTCAGTTCCCGCAATCTGGCTTTCGAGCTGTATGAAGTCCTCGATGCCGAGGGCCTGACCCAGCGTGAGCGGTTTGCCGAGCACAACCGCGAAACCTTCGATGCCGCCATCAGCACGGCGCGCACCATCGCAGAAAAATACTTCGCCCCGCACAACCGCAAGAACGACGAAAACGAACCTCGCTATGAGAACGGCCAGGCGATCCTGATTCCGGAGGTCAAGCCGGCCGTGGACGCCTTCCTTGAAGCCGGCTTCCTCAACGCAGCCCGCAGCTTTGAAGCAGGTGGCATGCAACTGCCGACGCTATTGTCCCAGGCCTGCTTCGCGCACTTCCAATCGGCCAACGCCGCCTCGACGTCCTACCCGTTCCTGACCATGGGCGCCGCCAACCTCATTGAGAGCTTTGGCACCGAGGAGCAGAAACAACGCTTCCTGCAGCCAATGATCGACGGGCGCTTCTTCGGCACCATGGCCCTGACCGAGCCCCATGCCGGTTCTTCCCTGTCGGACATTCGGACCCGTGCAGAACCAGCGGCTGACGGCAGTTATCGGCTCAAGGGCAACAAGATCTTTATCTCCGGTGGCGACCATTCGCTGTCGGAAAACATCGTGCACATGGTGCTGGCCAAGTTGCCGGATGCACCTGCGGGGGTGAAGGGCATTTCGCTGTTTATCGTGCCCAAGTTCCTGGTCAACGATGACGGCAGCCTGGGCGCTCGCAACGATGTGCTGCTGGCGGGGCTGTTCCACAAGATGGGCTGGCGCGGCACCACGTCCACAGCACTAAACTTCGGCGATAACGGCAACTGTGTCGGCTACCTGGTGGGCAAACCGCACCAGGGCTTGAGCTGCATGTTCCAGATGATGAACGAGGCACGCATCGGCGTGGGTATGGGCGCGGTAATGCTCGGTTACGCCGGCTACCTTTACTCTCTGGACTACGCCCGCGAACGGCCCCAGGGGCGCCTGCCTGATAGCAAAGACCCGAGCACCGCACCGGTGGCGATCATCCAGCACGCGGACATCAAGCGCATGTTGCTGACCCAGAAAGCCTATGTAGAAGGCGCCTTTGACCTGGGCCTCTACGCAGCCCGGCTGTTCGACGACACCACCACCCTGGCCACCGACACCGAGCGCAAGCACGCCCACGAACTGCTCGACCTGCTCACCCCCATCGTCAAATCCTGGCCGTCGGAGTTCTGCCTCAAGGCCAACGAGCTGGCGATCCAGATTCTTGGCGGCCACGGCTACACCCGCGAATACCCGGTGGAACAGTACTACCGCGACAACCGCCTGAACCCCATCCATGAGGGCACCCACGGCATCCAGTCCCTGGACCTGCTCGGGCGCAAATTGGCGCAGAACGGTGGTGCCGGCTTGAAGCAACTGATTCGCCTGATCGCCGAAACCGGGGCCCGGGCGCAAAAGCACCCTTCACTCACGGCACTACGAGAGCCCCTGGAGCAACTGGTAAACCGGCTGCAAAGCGTGACGATTGGCCTACTCACCGATCTCGCCCAAGGCAAGGTCAACAGCAGCCTGGCGAACTCGGCGCTGTACTTGAAAGTGTTCGGGCACACGGTGATTGGCTGGCGCTGGCTGGAACAGGCGATCCGCGCCGAAGAAGGGCTGGCCAGGGGTGACACGGCCGATGCGGCCTTTTATAAGGGCAAGCTCCAGGCCGCCCGGTACTTCCTGACCTGGGAAGTACCGAGCTGCCATCATGAACTGGCGATTCTGGAGGCACGCGACGATACGTGCCTGGGCATGCAAGACGAGTGGTTCTAAGGCTGACCGATCACCTTGGAAATCACATCGACCGTGGCGCTGACTTGCTCTTGGTAACGGTCGAGTTCCTGCTGGTGCGCCTGTTGCATTTCAATCTGCTCGGCGCACAGGTTCAGCGCGGCCAATACCAATAGCTTGTCACCGATCAGGGTCGGGTACTTTTTCTTGGTAACGGCCAGGGAGGCCTTGAGCATGGTCACGGCATGCATCAGGGTCTGATCTTCGCCGGCCGGTGCCTTGATCGAGTAATCCTCTCCGAGAATCGAAACGACCTTTATGCCCTCACTCATGCGCTGACAGGCCCTGCACTCACACGCTCAACCAGCGCCTGGATGCGGGCGGCGGTGGCGCCGTGCTTTTCTTCCTGTTCCATCAGGTTCAGTTGCAGGCTTTCGTTTTCGTCCTTGGCGCGAGCCAGCTCGGCCTTGAGGGATTCGTTGCTGCCCAGCAGCTCTTGATTCTGCTGTACGAGGTCGCTGACCAGTTGTTCCAATTGGCTGAGGGATGCTTCTAACATTTTGATTTCTCGGGCGTTTAAAAAGGGCGGTGACGATAAAGAAAATTCACCTCGGATGCCAGGGTTATCCCTGGCCGCGCAGCCCGATGTTGCAAGGCCGGGCCGCACTTTCGAGCCTTAGTGACTGCATTTACCCGATCTGGTTCCTGAACTCACCCAACCCCTGGTCCGATGCGACAAAAGCGCGCGCCCCCTTAAGACTTTAGTCGCAGGGCCGATAAGGCGGGCACACCTCGTCTCATGGCCGCATGGATAGCGCCTCCCCCAGGACTCCAGCATGTCTCTTCGTAATATGAATATCGCCCCGAGGGCCTTCCTCGGCTTCGCGTTTATTGGCGCCTTGATGTTGTTGCTCGGTGTGTTCGCCCTGAACCAGATGAGCAAAATTCGTGCAGCCACCGAGGACATCACCTCGGCCAGCGTGCCCAGCATTCGCGCCCTGGATGAATTCACTCAACTGACCCTGCGCCTGCGCGTGCTGTCGTACCGCTTGCTGACCAACCGCGAGCCGGACGTACAGCAAAAGACCCTGGAAGCCTTTGAACTGCGCAATCAGCAGATTCGTACAGCCCAAGGTATCTATGAAAAACTGATCTCCAGCACCGAAGAGCGCAACGCCTACAACGAGTACGTGCGCCTGTTGGGCCAGTACCGTCAGATTGAAGAGCGCATGAAGAGCCTGTCTCGCGCCAATCAGGTCAACGAGCTGCGCACCCTGCTCAACACCGAGTTGCTGGAGAACTCCGAGCAGGTCAACGCCGTGTTGACCCGCTTGCTGGACATCAATAACAACGACGCCAACGCCACCAACCAGCGCGCCAAAGACCAATACGACATGGCCTTTGACCTGGTGGTAGGCCTGCTGGTGGTTGCCACGGCGCTGACCTTGCTGTTCGCCTGGTTACTGACCCGCAGCATCACCCTGCCCATCGCCCAGGCGCTGGAAGCCGCCGAAGAAGTGGCCGAAGGCAACCTGACGCGCCCGATCACCGTGGACGGCAACGACGAAGCCGGGCGCCTGCTCGCGGCCATGGCCAAGATGCAGCACAAACTGCGCGACACCCTGCAACGCATCGCCGGCTCCGCCACCCAGCTGGCGTCTGCCGCTGAAGAGCTCAATGCAGTCACCGACGAAAGCGCCCGTGGCCTGACCCAGCAGAACAACGAAATCGAACAGGCCGCCACTGCCGTCAACGAGATGACCAGCGCGGTGGAAGAAGTCGCACGCAATGCGGTGAGCACTTCCGAAGCCTCGCGCAACGCCACCACGTCTGCCGGTGACGGCCGCGACCTGGTGCAAGAAACCGTCAGCGCCATCGAACGCATGAGTACCGACGTGCAAGCCACCGCCTCCCTGATTGGCGACCTGGCTAATGAGTCGCGGGATATCGGCAAAGTGCTGGACGTGATCCGTGGCCTGGCCGACCAGACCAACCTGCTGGCCCTCAATGCCGCGATCGAAGCCGCCCGAGCCGGGGAAGCCGGGCGTGGTTTCGCCGTGGTGGCCGATGAAGTGCGGGCGTTGGCCCATCGCACCCAGCAGTCCACCAGCGAAATCGAGCGCATGATCGGCAGCATCCAGACAGGCACCGAACACGCGGTGGACTCGATGCGCAACAGCACCGAGCGCGCCGAGTCGACACTCAACATCGCCCGCGGCGCGGGCCTGTCGCTGGACACCATCAACACGGCGATTGTGGAGATCAACGAGCGCAACCTGGTGATCGCCAGCGCGGCGGAAGAACAGGCCCAAGTGGCGCGGGAAGTGGACCGCAACCTGGTGAACATCCGTGACCTGTCGGTGCAATCGGCCACGGGCGCCAGCCAGACCAGTGCCGCGAGCGGTGAGTTGTCGCGCTTGGCGGTGGACTTGAATGGGATGGTCGGCCGCTTCCGCCTCTAGCCCTAAAAACCGCCCCACCCTTGTAGGAGCGAGCTTGCTCGCGAAAAACGCCAACGATAACGCGCGCTTGCTGAATGAACGTGGCGCCTGGGAGTTTTTCGCGAGCAAGCTCGCTCCTACAGAGGCAGCCCCCTCGCACATTTGCCTGTGCACGAATCAGAAAAAGCTTTTTGACAGCGCAGCAATTCAACAGGTTAGAATCCCTGGCACGCAGACTGCATGGTCAGTTTGCGTCCTGCCCCCCCTGCCCTGGAGTACTGCCTTTGAATGCGACGACCATCAACAGCCTGTTCTTGATCGGCGCGTTGCTGGTGACTGCGAGCATTCTGGTGAGTTCGCTTTCTTCACGCCTGGGCATCCCCATCCTGGTGATTATCCTGGCCGTGGGCATGACCGCCGGGGTCGATGGCGGCGGCATCATTTTCGATAACTACCCCACCGCCTACCTGGTGGGCAACCTCGCCCTCGCCGTGATCCTGCTCGACGGCGGCCTGCGCACCCGGGTGGCGAGTTTCCGCGTGGCGCTGTGGCCGGCCTTGTCCCTGGCCACGGTGGGGGTGTTGATTACCACCGGCCTCACGGGCATGGCCGCGGCCTGGCTGTTTAACCTCAACATCATTCAAGGCTTGCTGATCGGCGCCATCGTCGGCTCCACGGACGCTGCGGCGGTGTTCTCGTTGCTGGGCGGCAAGGGCCTCAACGAGCGGGTCAGCGCCAGCCTGGAAATCGAATCGGGCAGTAACGATCCGATGGCGGTGTTCCTTACTGTCACCTTGATCGACATGCTCGCCAGCGGCCAGACCGGCCTGCACTGGAGCCTGCTCACGCACCTGATCCGTGAATTCGGCATCGGCGGCCTGGTAGGCCTGGGCGGCGGTTGGTTGATGTTGCAACTGGTCAACCGCATCAACCTGGCCAACGGCCTGTACCCGATCCTGGTGATCGCCGGCGGCCTGTTCGTATTCGCCCTGACCAACGCCCTGCACGGCAGCGGCTTCCTCGCCGTGTACCTGTGCGGGCTGGTGATCGGCAACCGCCCGGTGCGCAGCCGCCATGGCATTTTGCATATGCTCGACGGCATGGCCTGGCTGGCGCAGATCGGTATGTTCTTGGTGCTGGGCCTGCTGGTCACGCCCCATGACCTGCTGCCCATCGCCGTGCCCGCCCTGGGCCTGGCACTGTGGATGATCCTGTTTGCGCGGCCACTGTCGGTGATGGTTGGCCTGCTGCCATTCAAGGCGTTCCACGGCCGCGAAAAAGCCTTTATCGCCTGGGTCGGCCTGCGCGGCGCGGTACCGATCATCCTCGCGGTGTTTCCGCTGATGGCCGGCCTGCCCCATGCACAGCTGTACTTCAACCTGGCGTTCTTTATCGTGCTGGTCTCGCTGTTGGTGCAGGGCACCAGCCTGCCGTGGGTGGCCAAGCTGCTCAAAGTCACCGTACCGCCAGACCCGGCGCCGATCTCCCGAGCGGCCCTGGAAGTGCACGTTACCAGCGAGTGGGAGCTGTTCGTCTACCGCCTGGGCGCAGAAAAATGGTGCATCGGCGCGGCCCTGCGCGAGCTGAAAATGCCCGAAGGCACGCGCATCGCGGCGCTGTTTCGTGGCCAGCAACTGCTCCATCCGTCGGGTAGTACAGTGCTGGAAGTCGGCGATTTGCTCTGTGTGATCGGCCACGAACACAACCTGCCGGCCCTGGGCAAACTGTTCAGCCAGGCGCCGCAACGGGGCCTCGATTTGCGCTTCTTCGGCGACTTCGTACTCGAAGGCGACGCCCAGCTGGGCGCGGTTTCGGCCTTGTACGGGCTCAAGCTTGAGGGTATCGACCCGGACATGCCATTGAGCCGCTTCATTACCCAAAAGGTTGGCGGTGCACCGGTAGTCGGCGACCAGGTGGAATGGAACAACACTATCTGGACCGTCGCCGTCATGGACGGGAACAAGATTGGCAAAGTCGGCGTCAGATTCCCCGAAGGAAGTCGCCCGGGCCCCGGACTCTTCCTCTAAACTGCGGGACAACGACGCCCCGATTCTTCACTTTGCAAGACCGGTCTCTATGCCAACCCTGCGTACTTTTCTCGCCACTGCCCTGCTGGGCCTGACCCTTTGTGTTGGCAGCGTATACGCCGCCGACCCGCCCAGCGCCGAAGCCGTCCAGCAAAGCCTGGATAAACTGCCCGACCGCAAGCTGCCTGACGCCGACATGAAGGCGCTGCAGGCGACCCTGCAACAGACCCTGACCTACCTGGGCAATCAGCAGGACTACGAGCAGCGCCTGGCCGACCTCAAGCGCCAACTGGAAGAGGCCCCGCGCCAGACCAATGAGAACCAGCGTGAGCTGGCGCGCCTCAAGGCCACCAAAATCATCCCGGTGGCCCAGCGCTACGCCAGCCTGCCGGTGCCGCAGCTTGAGCAGTTATTGGTGCAACGCAGCACCCAGCAAGGCGACCTGCAAAAAGAACTGGCCGACGCCAACAGCCTGACCATCGCCGCCCAGACCCGCCCCGAGCGCGCCCAGACCGAAATCAGCAGCAGCCAGACGCGCATCCAGCAAATCAACGCGACGCTCAAGCTCGGCAAAGACAACGGCAAGCCCCTCAGCAGCGACCAGCGCAACCAGCTCAACGCCGAACTGGCGGCCCTGAATGCCTTGATTCCCCTGCGCCGCCAGGAATTGGCCGGCAACAGCCAGCTGCAAGACCTGGGCAACAGCCAGCACGACCTGATCCAGGAAAAAACCGCCCGCCTGGAGCAAGAAATCCAGGACCTGCAAACCCTGATCAACCAGAAACGCCTGGCCCAGTCCCAGCAGACGGTGACCCAACAGTCCATCGAAGCGCAGAAAGCCGGCGGCAGTAGCATCCTGGCCAAGGAAAGCGCAGACAATCTCAAGCTGTCCGACTACCTGCTCAAAAGCACCGACCGCCTCAACGACCTGACCCAGAAAAACCTGCAGACCAAGCAGCAACTGGACACCGTGACCCAAAGCGATTCGGCCCTGGACGAGCAGATCAACGTGCTCAAGGGCAGCCTGCTGCTGTCCAAGATTCTCTATAAACAAAAGCAGGCCCTGCCGCGTCTCACCGTGGACAAAGACCTGGCCGACGACATCGCCAACATTCGCCTGTACCAGTTCGAGGTCAACCAACAGCGAGAGCTGATCACCTCCCCCAGCGCCTATGTGGACAACCTGCTGGCCAACCAGCCGCCAGATGAAGTCACCCCGCAACTGCGCCGCACCCTGCTGGAAGTGGCGATCACCCGCAGCGACCTGCTGGAACGCCTGAGCCGCGAACTGAGCGCACTGCTCAACGAATCCATCACCCTGCAACTGAACCAGAAACAACTGCTCAGCACCGCCAGCACCCTGCGCGCCACGCTCGACGAGCAAATGTTCTGGATCCCCAGCAACAAGCCGCTGGACACCGAATGGCTGGAAACCGTACCGGCGCACCTGAGCAAGCAGGTCACCACCCTGCCCTGGGCGTCCAGCGTCAGCGAGTTGTATGACGGCCTGACCCAACGCCCGCTGCTGTTCCTGCCGTTGCTGTTGCTGATCGGCGCGCTGTTGTGGCGGCGCAATGCGCTGTATGTGCGCCTGAAAAAGGTTCACCAGGACATCGGCCACTTCAAGCGCGACAGCCAGTGGCATACGCCGCAGGCCATCCTGATCAACATCCTGCTGGCGATGCCCGTGGCCCTGGGCCTGGCGCTGTGCGGCTATGCGTTGCAGATCGACGCCCGCGGGCAAAACGCCAACCTGGGCGCGGCCTTGCTGCAGATCGCCCAGGCCTGGCTGGTGTTCTACACCGCCTACCGCATCCTCGCGCCGGGCGGCGTGGCGGAGCTGCACTTTCGCTGGGAAAGGCCCCAGGTCGAATTCCTCCAAGGCTGGATACGCAAACTTGGCCTGGTGGTACTGGCGTTGGTGGCCGTGGTCGCGATTGCCGAACACCAACCGGCGGCACTGGCTGACGACGTGCTGGGCATCGCCGTGGTACTGACCTGCTACGGGCTGATGGCCTGGCTGCTGGGCCGCCTGCTGCTGAACAGCCCAACCCACGAAAAGGCCTCGCTGTTTCGCAAAGCGATCGGGGTGGTGTTCACCGCCCTGCCCATCGCGCTGTTTATTGCCGTGTGCTTTGGCTATTACTACACCGCGCTGAAGCTCAGCGACCGGCTGATCAACACCCTGTACCTGCTGATGTTCTGGCTGGTGATCGAGGCCACCTTCGTGCGCGGCCTGGGTGTTGCCGCACGGCGCCTGGCCTATGCCCGCGCCCTGGCCAAACGCCAGGCCGCCAAGGAGGCCGGTGACGGCGAAGCGGTGATCGAAGAGCCGACCCTGGACATCGAGCAGGTCAACGAACAGTCCATGCGCCTGATCCGCCTGGCCTTGCTCGGCGGCTTTATCGCGGCGTTGTACTGGGTATGGTCAGACCTGATCTCGGTATTTTCGTACCTGGATAATGTCACCCTGTACGAATACACCAGCGGCACGGGTACGAATATCAGCATGGTGCCCATCAGCATCGGCGACCTGCTGGGCGCGTCGATCATCATCGGTATCACCTTTGCCCTGGCGCGCAACCTGCCCGGCCTGCTGGAAGTCCTGGTGCTGTCCAAGCTCGACCTGGCCCAAGGCAGCGCCTACGCCACCACCACCTTGCTGTCCTACATCATTGCCGGCGTGGGCTTTGTCACCACGCTCTCCACCCTCGGCGTGAGCTGGGACAAACTGCAATGGCTGGTTGCCGCGCTGTCGGTGGGCCTGGGTTTCGGCATGCAGGAGATTTTCGCCAACTTCATCTCCGGCATCATGATTTTGTTCGAACGCCCGGTGCGCATTGGCGACACCATCACCATCGGCAACCTGTCGGGTACGGTGAGCAAGATCCGCATTCGCGCCACCACCATCACCGACTTCGACAACAAGGACATCATCGTCCCCAACAAGACCTTCATCACCGGGCAACTGATCAACTGGTCGCTGACCGACACCATCACCCGCGTCACCCTGAAACTGGGCGTGGACTACGGCTCCGACCTGGACCTGGTGAAGGAATTGCTACTCAAGGCGGCGCGAGAAAACCCACGGGTACTCAAAGAGCCGGAACCCCACGTGTACTTCCTCAACTTCGGCGAAAGCACCCTCGACCACGAACTGCGCATGCATGTTCGCGATCTGGGCGACCGTAACCCGGTGTTGGACGAGGTCAACCGCTACATCAATCGTGAGTTCAAGAAACAGCACATCAACATCTCGTTCCGGCAGATGGAGATCTACCTGAAGAACCTTCACGGCCAGGAATACAAATTGGTGCCGGCCGAAGACGAGCGCAAGACCATTGCCGAGCCCCTCGACAAGCCCGACGCCCCCGAGCCTCCTGCAGGCAAAGTGGTGGATGCGCCGGAGCCGCCACCCAGCAAACTCGACTAAACGCCCTATCCCCAGCAGAATGCTCGGACATTCTGCTGGAGATGGCCGGTGAAAGCCCTCGACGAACTGACCTTCGACAACCGCTTCGCACGCCTGGGCGACGCATTCTCGACCCACGTATTGCCCGAGCCCCTCGACGAGCCGCGCCTGGTCGTCGCGAGCAAGGCCGCCATGGCCCTGCTCGACCTCGACCCGGCCGTGGCCCAAACGCCGGTATTTGCCGAGCTGTTCGGCGGCCACAAGCTGTGGGCCGAGGCAGAACCACGGGCGATGGTGTATTCCGGGCATCAATTCGGCGGCTATACCCCGCAACTGGGCGATGGCCGCGGGTTGCTGTTGGGCGAGGTCTATAACGAGGCCAGCGAGCATTGGGATTTGCACCTCAAGGGCGCCGGGATGACGCCTTACTCGCGCATGGGCGACGGGCGCGCGGTGTTACGTTCTTCGATCCGTGAATTCCTCGCCTCAGAAGCCCTGCATGCGCTGGGCATCCCCACCAGCCGTGCCCTGTGCGTAATCGGCTCCAGCACGCCGGTATGGCGGGAGAAACAGGAACGCGGCGCCATGGTTTTGCGCCTGGCCCACAGCCACATCCGCTTCGGGCACTTCGAATACTTCTACTACACCAAGAAACCCGAGCAGCAGGCCGAACTGGCCGAACACGTGCTGAACCTGCACTACCCCGAGTGCCGCGAGCAGCCCGAACCTTACCTGGCAATGTTCCGCGAAATCGTCGAGCGCAACGCCGAAATGATCGCCAAGTGGCAGGCCTATGGTTTTTGCCACGGTGTGATGAACACCGACAACATGTCGATCCTGGGCATTACCTTCGACTTCGGGCCCTTCGCGTTTCTCGATGATTTTGATGCGCACTTCATCTGCAACCATTCCGACCATGAAGGCCGCTACTCCTTCAGCAACCAGGTGCCTATCGGGCAGTGGAACCTCAGCGCCTTGGCCCAGGCGCTCACGCCGTTCATCAGCGTTGACGCGCTGAAGGAAACCCTGGGCCTGTACCTGCCGCTGTACCAGGCGCACTACCTGGACCTGATGCGCCGCCGCCTGGGCCTGACCACCGCTGAAGACGACGACCAGAAGTTGGTGGAGCGCTTGCTCAAGCTGATGCAGAACAGCGGCGTGGACTACACATTGTTCTTCCGACGCCTGGGCGATGAATCCGCGGCGCTGGCCGTGACGCGGCTACGTGATGACTTTGTCGACCTGGCCGGGTTCGACGCCTGGGCCGAACAATACAAGGCCCGCGTTGCGCGGGACGGGGATTACACCCAGGAACAGCGCCGTGAGCGCATGCACGCGGTCAACCCGCTGTATATCCTGCGCAACTACCTGGCCCAAAACGCCATCACCGCCGCCGAATCCGGCGACTACAGCGAAGTGCGAAGGCTGCATGAAGTGCTGACCAAGCCGTTTGAGGAGCAAGCAGGGATGGAGCAGTACGCGCAACGGCCGCCGGACTGGGGTAAGCATTTGGAGATTAGTTGTTCGTCGTAAGTCCCGAAACCCATAGCCGCCCACAAGGAGCCTCCGATGTCCGAATCTCTTGTAATCCCCTGCCCACATTGCAACGGCCTCAACCGCATCCCCGGCGAACGCCTGGGTGACGCGCCCAAGTGCGGGCGTTGCAAGCAGCCGGTGTTGCTGAACAAACCCTTTGATTTGAAACAGGGCGACTATGCCAGCCAGATCAAGGGCGACCTGCCGCTTTTGGTCGATGTGTGGGCCGACTGGTGCGGGCCGTGCAAGTCGTTTGCGCCGGTATTCGAACAGGCCGCCGAGCAGCTTGAAGGCAATTGCCGGCTGGCAAAACTGGACAGTGAGGCTAACCAGCAGCTGTCGGCGCAGTTGGGGATTCGTTCGATTCCCAGTTTGATCCTGTTCAAGAACGGCCGCGAAGTGGCGCGCCAGAGTGGAGCGTTTCCGTTGCCGCAGTTGATGAGTTGGTTGCGTAGCCAAGGGGTGTAAACAGCCCCCCTCAAACAACTCGGTCAATGTGGGAGCTGGCTTGCCTGCGATGCAGCCGACTCGGTCTGCCTGGTACACCGAGGTGATGCCATCGCAGGCAAGCCAGCTCCCACATTGAATGCATTTCAGCCTCAGGTCAGCGGGGCTTCGCGGTCCATCATCTGGCTGACCAGCATGACGCCCAGTTCGCTTAACTGGTGGATGGCCAGCGCTACGTCGCGGTGTTCGCCAGTGAGGTCGTTGGACAAGTTGAGTAAGAGCGTGCGCACGGAAGAGAAGGTTTCGTAGCTGTTGAGCACGAGGGTTTCGGTGGGGAGGTTGGGTGACACGGTATAGAGGTTAGCCATGGATCGTCTCCGGGTTGGGGAGCCGCAACCAGCCCGCTACTAAACGGAGGGTGGCAGCTGTACGCAGGTTAGTAGACCGGGGAGACGCAACCGGCGCGCTCGAAAGCGCCCTCCGTACAGCCACCATCGAATCCAGGAAGATCCTGATCGACGATTTGCCGTACGTCTCACCACGGGCTACTAAACCCGATCACTGAACATTCAGCGACCGGCAAACCTTAGAGACGCCCATCCAGACGCACAAGCCGGCGGATTCTGGCGTAGCTGTAGGCAAGGTTACAAGGCAAAAGCCCAATTGCCAGACCCGTCCTACAGACCCTGTGGGACAAATCCAACTCACCTGCCGAAACGCCCCCCACAATTAACCGCGCCCGCCCCCCACTCCACGATGCGAAGCGAGCCGCTCTTGATCTGCTTTTGATCTCAAGCGCCCCGTCAAACCACGCTGGCCGGAATTCGACAGGGATTTGGGGGGTAAACCGGCAGGGATGCCGGTTTAGCCGCCCC